>DAIDHX010000291.1 GCA_027451885.1 Planctomycetales bacterium | reverse complement strand
CAGGCTCGTCGCCGAGGAAATGAAAGGGCCGATCGCCGCCGAGTTCACCCGCGTGTTCGAGGAACAGAACCTGGGCGTTCCCATCGAACTCGCCCTACGCAACATGGCCGACCGCATCCCCGTGATGGACGTTCGGTTCTTCGTCATTGCCGTGATCATCCAGCGCCAGACGGGCGGCGATCTCGCGGAAGTCCTCGACAAGATCGGGCGCCTGATTCGCCAGCGCTTTGAGCTCCAGGGGCATGTGCGCTCGCTCACCGCCGAGGGCCGGCTCTCAGGCATCGTGCTGCTCGCGCTTCCCCCCTCGCTCCTCGCCCTGATCTCGGTTCTCAACAATGATTATGCGAGCGTTCTTTTCAAGAATCCGATCGGTGTCAAGCTCATGATCGCCACCGTGGTCATGCAGTTCCTGGGCGCGGTGTGCATCAAGAAGATCATTGCCATCAAGGTGTGACGAGCCATGCCCCTGCTCTCCGAAGGTTTGACTCCGTACGTCGCATTCATCGTGATGACGATCGGGTCGTGGGTCATCCTCACAGCCTTCGCCGGCCGCCCGCGGTCCGGGGAGGATCGCCTGCGCCGATTGATCGATCCCGTGGGAGCCCGGGGTGCGGCCGAAGCCGCGCAGGCGAAACGGCAAGAGGCCATCCAGGCCAGGGTCGTCTCCGCCGCCGGAAAGCTGGGGAACTCGCTGCGACCCACCGATGAAGAAGAGCTCGGCAAGCTCCGTCTCAAACTGATGCGCGCGGGCATTCGAGCCGACCAGGCCGTCGCCATCTATTATGGTCTCAAGCTCCTGGGCGGGCTCTTCGCCCTCGGGTTCGTCGTCCCTCCGCTCGTGATGCGCTATGGTCTCGAAACCAACACCTATGTCTTCGCCGCCGCGGCTGGAGGCATCGGGTTCTACGCACCGGATTTTATGATCGGCCGCCGTTCCAAGCAGCGTGCCGAGTCGATTTTTATGAGCTTGCCCGACGCTCTTGACCTCATGGTCGTGTGCGTTGAGGCCGGCCTTGGCCTCGACGCGGCCATGCGGCGCGTGACTTCCGAGCTTGGCCAGTCGTCGCCGGTCCTCTGCTAGGAGATCGCGATCTCGAACTTCCAGATCCAGATGGGCCGGCCCCGCAAGGATGTGCTCCGCGATCTTGGCACCCGCACCGGCGTCGATGACGTGCGAGCCCTCGCGGCCGTGATCATCCAGGCCGAGAAATTCGGCTCGAGCATCGCCGCCGCGCTCCGCGTGCAGTCCGACGCCATGCGCCTCAGACGCCGGCAGCTCGCGGAAGAACGGGCCGCTCAGACCTCGGTCAAGATCATGCTCCCCCTGATCTTCTTCATCTTCCCCGGCGTTTTCGTGGTCCTCGTGGGCCCGGCCGCAATCCAGATGATGGGTACCTTTGCAAAGTGAGGGCGACGCAGGGTCGAGGCGGGATGCCATCCTCCCTCGGCCCGTTCGCAGGGAACCATGGCGAGACCTCCGCTTGACATCGCCTCCGAAATCGTTGAGCCCAGGCGCCCCCCGCGGTGGGCGCACAAGATGTTCCTCGCAACACTCGGTATCGGTCTCGCAACCATCGCCTGGGAAGGCGGCCAGTTGATGTGCAAACGCTGGTGCGATGCGTTCGACAGGAACTTCACCCCGCACACCCCTGTCTTTGACCTCTTCGCAGCAACGTACGATCAAATGATGGTGTCCATGCACCAGGACGTCGAGCCGACTTTTCACGCGCTCGCGTTTCATCCCCAGGTCGTGTTCCCGTTCCTGCTCCTCGCCATGGCCGTGGCCGCCTGGCTGCTGCGGAAATGAACCTGGGCGCGCCAAACAAGGGCCAGGCCCTCGCTCGCGTCTCGAACAGTCAGGGTTGACAGCCCCCCCGTCCCTGCATGATGCTAGGGGCAGGCCGAAGTGGCGGAATGGCAGACGCGCCGGACTCAAAATCCGGTCCTCGCAAGAGGGTGTGGGTTCAAGTCCCACCTTCGGTACTCTGATGACTCGGCCCGCCAGGATACGACGAAGCCCGTCAAAACCCTTCGATTCAAGGCTTCGGGCCGCTCATCCAAAGTGACTCGCCCGAATTCATCATCACGCCAGAACGCCGCGATCGACCGATCCGCGGCTGGCCTCAACGGTAAGCCTCATTCCCTCTTCAAACGAAACGAGAGGCCGGTAACCGAGGGTCTTGCCGATCCGCTCCAGGCTGGCCAGCGAGTCGCGCACGTCGCCGGGGCGCGGGGGCTGGAATTCGGGTTGAAGGTCCGTGTGGTAAATACGGTTCAGGATGTCCACGACGTCGAGCAGCCGGATTCGGTGCCCGGTTCCGACGTTGAAGATGTCGCCTGCCAACGGCTCGGGATGCCGCATCGCGGCCAGGTTTGCCGCCACGGCATTGGCAACGTAAGTGAAGTCCCGGGTTTGCTCGCCGTCTCCGAAGATGACGGGGCGCTCGCCCTGCGAAATGCGCTTGATGAACAGAGAAATCACGCCGCTGTAGGGGCTCGACGGGTCTTGCCGAGGTCCGAAGATGTTGAAGTAGCGCAGGCTCACGGCGTCGAGCCCCATCGTCCTCGCATAGACTCGCACGTAATATTCACCGGCCAGCTTGCCGGCAGCATACGGGCTGAGCGGCAAGGGCAGCATTCCTTCGTGCTTCGGCAGTTCGACCGTATCGCCATAGGCGCTGCTCGATGCGGCGAACATGAAGCGTTTTGCCCCCGCCTGGCGCGCGGCCTCCAGCATGTTCAGCGTGGCGGTGGGCCCGCTCTGGTGCGATGGCAACGGCTCGCGCACCGAGCGCGGCACACTGGGGATCGCCGCTTGATGGAACACATGGTCCACGCCGTCAGCGGCTCGGAGACAAACCGCGAAATCCGCCACATCCCCCTCGATCCACTCGAAGCGACCCTCCAGATGCGCCAGGTTGGAGAGGCGGCCCGTCGCGAGGTTATCCACGACACGGACCCGCAGGCCCTCCCGCAACAAGGCTTCCACCAGGTGCGAGCCAATAAAGCCAGCGCCCCCGGTCACGAGTGCCCGTTCCGTTCTGCTCATGGCGATCAACCCTTTGGGCCCTGGTGAGAAACCTCGTGCGATGCCGGCTTGATCAACTTGCGGTTCGAGCCGTTGATCACGTTCAGAATTCGCTGCCAGTATCCCTGCCGTTCCCGCTGAAGCTCGGCAATCCGTTGAGTCAACTGGACGTATAGCTCCGGACCATGCGGGGCGGGCGCAGCCGCCGCGGATGTTGCTTCCGATTCCGCGAGACCAGCCGCCGGCCGAGTCACGCTGGGGTTCGCACGCCGATCCCGGGGCTGCGGAACGGGCTCTTTCGTGGAGACCGGAGTCGAGCGGTCGCGCGGAGTCGAAAAGGGCTTTGATGAACCCGGGGAACGAGCCGGCCCGTCCTGGCTCGAAGCGCGATCGGTTTCAGGATTCGGCCGCACGGTTCGCTGCCCGGGGACCTGGACCAACCGGGCATTCAATCGGGCCAATTCCTGCGTAAGTTGCTCCACCCGGCTGAGCTCGTCATGGACTCTTTCCTCGTGCTCGCGCCGCATGGAGACAAACATTTGAACCATCATGAGCATGTCATTATGAAAGGTTTCCATGAGCTGCATCTGCTGCCGCCACATGGCGAGAGAGCTCCCGCCGGCCGGCATCACGCCTTGCCATTCCTCCTCGATGGAGCCAGCCGGCCTGATCACGGGAAACGCGTGGCTCGGAGATTCCAGCTTGAGCAGCTCAGCACGAGGCGATCCGGAACGAATTGCCAGCGCGCGGGGCTCATGGCCGGGAGAGCTCGAGGGAACTCCCGTGTAACGCGTACCGAACGCAACCGGGCTTGCTCCCGCCGCCAGTGGCACGTCCTTCCGGCTGATCGTTTCCAGTGGCCCATCATACCGGACGGTCAAGGTGAACCGACCTAGACGCAGCTCGTCCCCCTCCGCGAGCCAGGCCCATCGCACCCGCGTGTCGTTCACATGGACACCCTCCCGGGCGAGCAGGTCGACCACCCACAGCCCCAGCGGCGTGCAAACCAGGCTCGCATGATATCGCGAGATGCTCGCATCTGTCAGAACAAGTTGACATTGGTCGGAACGGCCCATCAGCGCCTGGAGGCCGTCGATCTCCCAGGTCGACGTTTTTCCTCCCAGCCGAAACGGTAGCTCGAGCCGCGGCCGTGGAAGGGAAATTGCCTGCAAACCGCCCCCGACCGAATCCGTGAATGGCCCGATCGCCCGGGAGCCGGCGGGTCGATCCGTCCGATGGAGCCGGTGTGCGCCGACCTGAATGAAACGTCCAGGATCAAGCCAGCCATGAGGCTGGGGCACCTCCTGGCCTTCTTCAAGCACCTTCGTGCGACTCTCCAAATCGATCCAGGAAACCCGCCCCGCGACGACCTGAAGAAACGCATGCCGCCGGCTTATCAGCGCGTCGTTGAGTGAGAGATCAGCCTCCGCGTCCCGGCCGATGAGCAGGAACGGTCGGGGATAGTCCAGAGGCATGTAGGCCCCCGTCGACGAACCCACCTTCTGACAAACCAGAGCGAGAGGATCGCCAAGACCGCAGGCTCTTCGGAACAGATCCATCGCCGGCTCATGGCTCATGACGCAATCTTCTTGACCATCAACTGCCAGTGATTCGCGATCCGGCTGTAACCGACCAGCCATCGTTCTTTTCGCGACGTTACGCATCCTTATTGAACTGTCTTCGACTCGATTCCGCAAGTATCCCCGTGAGACACAGACCCGCCTGAGATCCGAGCATCTGTTGACAGCCCGCCTCCCAGCCAGTGAGCGACGACCAGCCCTCCCCGCGGCCCGCGCTGGATTCGCCATGACGTTCCCAGTGAGTATCGAACTGTTGCGGAATGTCGTGAACATGCGGAATGTCGTGGCCATGCGGAATGTCGTGAGCATGCGGAATGTCGTGAGCATGTGGAATATCGTGAGCATGCGGAATGTTGTGGACTGGCGGAATGTTGTGGACTGGCGGCCCGGGCCAGGAACCAGGGCGCACCATCCACTCCTCGGCCCGCGGGTGCCAACCGCGGACCGCTGCCACCAACCGCCATATTGCCAAGGAACACCCGCGGGATTCACCCGCTCACAACCAGACCGCCGCCCGCCGACTGCCGGGGCACTGACCGCTGAGCGGCGCGGTTGAGCCTCTGACCGCCGAGCCTCACGACTGAGCCCCGCGACCGGTCACCGACTCAACGCCGCCGGTTCTTCCGCCTGCTCTCTTTCTGGCGCCGGCGTTCTTCCTTCCGCTTCTTCCGCTCCCTGGCCTCCGCCGAGTCGTCCCGCCGCTCCTGCGCCCGCCCAGCGTTCTCAGTACGCCTGGAACCGGCCGGATTCGTGTCACTCACACTAGACACAAGCTCCTTCTCAGTAACGGCCTGCGACGCCTCCGCCGGGCCGTTGGGTTCGCTTCGCAAAAGCGCGGTGGGTTCGCTCTGAACGGGGGCAATGGCTTCGGTTTTTTCCAGCGACGCGGCGCCACCAAACCCGACCACGTCGCCGCCCTCGGCCTGGGGGGCCAACCGATCGCGCTCCCCATACTGACTTT
>DAIDHX010000290.1 GCA_027451885.1 Planctomycetales bacterium | reverse complement strand
ACCTGGCTCACCGAGCTGATCGTGCGGCTCGAGACCACGCACATGATCTATGCCCGCGCCGAGGTGCACGTCGACGCCGCCGGCACTCGCCTCATCGCCCGGCTCTGGGGCGAGCCCATCGACCGCGCCCGGCACCAGATGGATCACGAGGTCAAGGCCGCAACCCGCCATGCGCTCAAGGTCGAGCCCGCCGGACCGGGCTGGTTCGCGCAGGTGCTGGTGGATGTCTAGCGGAAAGCCGAGAACAGGGCCGCGAACAGGACAGACGCTGCTGGTCGCGATATCCTGAGTGGCCCGCTGCCGGCCCCGGAGTGAGGTCGCCAGGCCGCCGATCAGGGCGTGGCGGATCGAACGAGCGGCGAACGCCTCGGCGAGCGATTCGACCGCCCGGTCCAGATCGTCCGGAAGCGGTAATCGGTCAGTGCTCATGGCGCGCCAGGAATTCCCGGATGTTCTGTTGCGCCAGGATCTCCTGCTCTTCCGCGTACCGCATGGCCCAGGCAGACATGGGCGAGATTTGCTGGATCCGGGCGCAGGATCGCAAGAAGCTTCGGTAAGCGCGGACTCGGTCCTCAGGGGACAGCGCCGAGAATCTCGCGACATCCTCGAGAATGACGTTGGTGTCGCTCGGGAACTGGATCGGTAGGTCCATGGCGTCTCCTTGATCATCCTGGCCGAAAGATCACTCTAGCAGCTCGGACCCATCTCGATGGAGCCGAAACGATGCCGCCCCCTGATCAGCGATGGACCAGGGTTTACGACGAGCTCAAGCGCCTGGCCGCCGCCCGGCTGGCGGGCGGGCGAACGGGCCGGGCTTTCGCTCGACGCCGCTGCGCTCGTGCACGAGGCGTACCTGCGCCTGGGCGCCGCGATCCGAGCACGAAGCACCAGCGCGTTTGTGATCGCGCCACGGAGATTGTACAGGGCGTTATCGAGACGTCAGGACACGAGACGTCACGAGACGTCAGGACAGGCGTTGTCAGGACGTCGTTCCGGGTTTCGGCGGTTGATCGTTGATCGTTGATCGATTGGTCCTTCGCATGTTGGCTCGGAACCGTTATGATCATTCCGATTTCATCCATGACCCGAATGAACAATCGGTGAAACTCGTTGAAGGCGCGATGCGGCGTTGGCTGATGGATCTCGAGGCGAATCTCCATGCCATGGATGAAGACCATCCGAGTCTTCAGGTGCTCATGGTCGAACGCGTCCGTGAACTGGTCGACGATTTACCTCGGCAGCCCTCCATCGCGCCGGCTTCTGACGGTGGTGAAGGGGAATCGCAGGCTCAAGCTCAGTGATACCAGCAAATGACCAGGAGATGATCATGAGTCACGGTCCTGGCATCGCGATCGAGACGATGTGTCGAACGGGATCCAGGCGGCGGGAATTGCCCCGGCCCTCTTGCCAGTACATCACGGCATTTGCGAATCCCCTTGCCGGTCGAGGGGTTATGGTATCCGGTGCTGGCCGTGTGGGTCAGCGAGGAGCGGCCTCACCGGAGTTTACGGGCGATCTCGGCGCCCATAGATCGCAAGCCTTTGTTGCCAAAGGACTTACAAAACGCGAAGGTGACGCACCTCAGAGAGGGCGCTAAGAGCGCGCGACTAATCAAGACAAACTCGATGCGCATCACTGTCAGTCACCAGGTGGGAACGCTTTGGCCACGCAAACTCAAGTGAGGAGACTGTCCCATGGCTGCGTCTCGTACTCGGCGAACCATCCTCGGTTTGGAAACCCTGGACGACCGCCTGCTGCTTTCCGGCGTGTTCAATCCGCCTCCGCCGCCCGTCGTCACGCCTCCGGCTCCCGTAGCTGTCACTCCGCCTGGACACGGGTTACCGCCGATCATCTTGCCGTTGCCCACCAGTCTGCCAGGAGGACTGAGCCCGATTCCGCTGCCTCCCGGCACTCCTCCTCCCGGCCTGCCTGAGCTCGCCGGTACGGCTGAGGAAGCGGCTGCCAACGCCGGCATCGCCTTCATGACGCAGCACCCCGGTGCGCAGGTCGCGGCCGTCGACCACCTGTTCGCCAACGGCGTCTTCGCCATCGCCATCGTCGAGCGCGACTCCAGCGGTGACATCTTCGCCGAGGACATCGTCGAGAATCGCGGGGTGGTGACCATGAACATGGTCGAGATCAGCGGTGGTCAGGGCCGGTTCATCACCGCGGCCCAGCTCACGGGCCACCGCGACCACGGCGCCGGTTATATGTTCGACATGCAGACCAGCCCCGGCCATCTGCCGCAACTCAACGAGACCGTCGAGTTTCACGGCCGGGAGTTCCACCGGTCCAGGTAATCCACAGTCATTCCGTCGCGGCAACGTCGCGCGCGACAGGCGGGTAGGTAAGCAACGCGCAACCCGCCGTTCCCAAGTCCAGGTAGGAGGGGCGTTTGAGAGCATCAAACGCCGAGATCTCGGAAAACGCTCCAGTTCTTTGACCATGGCCAGCCCTCGACGAGCGGATTTGGAGCGCAAGCGATTGCCATGGGATGAGTTGTTATCATGCCGAGATGAGCCGGAGGGGCCGGCGCAACAATCTACGGACAGTCTTCGCAGCACGAGATTCTCATCCGGAAGGTAGGATCCAGGAGGACCTTCAAGGGCCCGATGAAGAAAGGTCAGGTCATCCTGATCTCATCGATCGTCCTCGATGATGGATCTCAATCTGGGATCGACGATTTCAGCAGTTCTTACCTGTGTGACGAGAGCGTGTGGCAGACTCAGAAATCGCCTGAAGCTGAGCCGTCGCCCATGATCCAGAGTGGTCACGGCAATCCACACCCTCGGCGCACCCGGCCTGGTCCAGCCTTTTCGTTGATGTTCAGGTCGTTTGGCTTTCTGATAGAGGCACGTCAGGGATTCAGGCGACGGCGGGAGACAGACCATGCATTACACGGTCGTTCTGCAAAAAGAGCCTGACAGCGGATACGTGGTCAGCGTACCCGCGTAGCCCGGTTGCGTCACTCAGGGAGACTCGCGTGAAGAGGCTTTGAAGAGCGTTCCCGAAGCCATCAAGCTCTACCTGGAGGACTGTCGAGAAGTCGGTGATCCCATTTCAACGAACGTGGGAAGGGAGTTTCTGGAAGTCGAAAGGGCTCAGCGGTTGGACACAATTTGGCCAGGATGCCGACCGATCTGTCGGGCACGGATGTCCGCCGCGCGCCTGAGCGGGCCGGGTTTGTCTTCGGGCGCCAGACTGGTCGCCATGCGGTTGAGATCCCGCAATCGCTGTCCGGCATTGAGCGAATCCGGCATCAAGGCGCACTCAGCCTGGTCCAGGCGCGGGCCTTCATGTCCTTGACCAGTCCCTTCATCCAGTCGTATTCCGTGTGCTGGGCCAGGAATTCGGCGGCGTTGAAATCGGCGCCGTGATGGCCAAGCTGGCCCCAGAATTCCAGGTTGCGGGCCATCGAGGCGTCGACCACCTTTGATTGCACGGTCCCGCCGGGGAAAAAAGGGCCCCAGCCCCATTCGGGCACGCCCCGCGGGGAGATCTCCACCCGGCCGCAGAGCGTTCGCTCGTTGGCGCTGTGCTTGCGGTCAATCACATCGAAGTCGTCGTTCTCAAACGCCCGCGCCACCTGGATGTCAATCTTGCCCTTTTCACGAGAAACAAGCTGCTCCCACCGCGCCTTGCGGGCCAGAGGTGACGATTCCTTGTTGGTGGGATCGAAATGTGTTTCTTCCTCGCGCAGTTGGGGCGACTCGGGATAATTGGCCCCATAGAAGCAGCCATTCCTGGTGCGTTTGAGCGAATGGTTCTTGAGCCCCAGCTCGAAGAGCGCGATCTCGCCGGTCTTGGAATCGCCGATCAGCCAGTCATTGGCGTATCCGCCGTTGTTGCCGTCGGGATGTTCGCGAGGACCCGCAATCCTTGCAGAGTCAAACCCCATCGAGCAGGAATTGGGAGATTCTTGATTCGAGCCGATCGAACGCGCGTTAGATTCAGGGTGAGGAGAACCTGGAACGGCGTTTGA
>DAIDHX010000289.1 GCA_027451885.1 Planctomycetales bacterium | reverse complement strand
CCGCTCGCCTATTTCTTCTTACTGCCCAATTACGTCTTCCCCCACTTTCCCGTCATCGACTACCGCGCGTTTCGCCGCGGTTACTTCGCGCGCGAGATCCACGACATCCAGCATTCCGGGCTGGCGATGATGGTGCGGGGCACGCTCCATTTGCTGATCTACCGCCTGGTGGACCGCCTGTTTCTGATCGCGCCCGACGCGGTGCACGATCCCGCAACCCTCGCGCTCTATCTCGGCTGTAATTACCTGCTCTACCTCCGCGTGTCGGGGCAGTTTCACATGGCCTGCGGCATGCTCCATCTCTTCGGCTTTCAATTGCCAGAGACGCACAGGCATTACCTGCTGGCCGCGGGATTTACCGATTACTGGCGGCGGATCAACATTTACTGGAAAGATTTCATGGTGCGGATCGTGTTCAATCCGGTGGTGTTCCGGCTCAAGCGGGTTCCGCAATTCGCTGCGCTCGCGGCTGCCACGGTGGTGGTGTTCGTGGCGACCTGGTTCCTGCATGCGTATCAGTCGTTCTGGCTGCGGGGGGTGTGGGATTTTGGCTGGCCGGACGCTCTGTTCTGGGGAATCCTGGGGGTGCTGGTGCTCGTGAACGTGCAGCTCGATGCGCGGCGGCCGGCCCGGGCCCTCGCGCGCAGGCTCACGCCGCTGGGATTCGTGCGGCACGCGCTCGGCGTCCTGGGCACGCTGGCCACGATCGCGGTTCTGTGGTCGTTGTGGTCGAGCCCCAGCGTTTCGGCATGGCTGGCCATGATCCGCCGCGGGCTGCTGATCTAGCCCCTGCGCGATCCATCGTCTCATGGAGGAGCGATGATGCGAGGACACAAGCGAATCCTGTTCCGGCTGATGTTCGCCCTTGTGCTTCTGGGTTTGCGCTTTGCGCCTGACGCGTGGTCGTCGCCGGCGTTTGAGCGGATCCGGGGCGCGCTTGCGAGCGACGAGACCAGCAAGCTCGACCAGTTGCTGAGCCAGGTGGAGCTTGAGCGGGCGGATCAGGGGTATTACGACCGCCTGATCGAGGCGGGCACGCGCCCGGACCAGCCGCCGCCGATCTGCATTTCTGTCGACGACCTGCGTGAGGTCATTCTGCGGCCGAATCTGGCGATCACCCGCGCCAACGGGTCGAGCTGGCGTACGAGTGCGCTTGGGATTCGCGACCAGGATTATGCGCCTCAGAAGCCGCGGGGCACGTTCCGCATCGCGATGACGGGAGATTCGATTGGTGTTGGGCTGGGGGTGAGCGACGGCCAGGGCTTTGAGCCTTTGGTCGAGGAGCAGCTCGCGCTGGAATCGCTCGCGCGTGGCGGCCCGGACGTCGAGATCCTCAACTTCGCCATGCCCGGGCGCAGCCCAGGCCAGCGCTGGACGCATTTTCGCCAGGTGGCGTGGGAGACCGATCCGGATGTGGTGTTCTTCGAGGCCACGGCCGCCGATATCGGCTGGGACGCGCGCAGGCTCGCGGAGCTTCTGCCGCGCGGGATCGGCTGGGATGCGCCCATTTATGGCGGCGTGCTGCGGTCGATCCGGCTGCCGGCGGCGGCCACGGCGGACGCCTATCGCACCCGGCTCGAACCCCTGCGCTGGCGGTTGCTGGAAGCGGCGTATCGCGCGATCGCCGCGGACTGCCGCGCCCGGGGCGTGCCCTGCGTCTGGATCCTGATTCCGCGCGTCGGACGCGCAGTACCGGCCGCGGATCACGACCGCCTGGTCGCGCTCGCCCGTGACGCGGGCTTTACCGCGATCGTCGACGTCTCGGACGCCTTCGACGGCCACGACCCCGCCGATCTCGCGCTCCATGAGAGCGACTTTCATCCCAATGCCCTGGGGCACGCGATCCTGGCCGAGCGGCTTGCCCCCGCGCTTGCGGCCGTGCCTGAGCTGGCCTCGATCCGCGATCCCGAGCTCGATGCGCGGGAATGAGCCCCGCGCGCGCTACTTGCCGCGAGGGCTACTCGTGCCGGAGCGCCTTGACCGGGTCGATCCGCGCAGCGTGCCGAGCTGGGTACACGGCGGCCAGAATGGCCACAAGCGCGGTGAAGGCGATCACGCTCGCCGCCAGCCAGGGGGGAAAGACGAAGATCGAGTCCTCGAGCTTGATATCGAGGTCGCGATTCACCATCGAACGCACCCACGAATCGCCGGGATACGACGCCGCGAGCGCGAGCAGGAGCCCGAGAATTCCTCCCACCACGCCGATCACCGCCCCCTCGATCAAAAAGATGAGCTGGAGGTGCAGATTGTCAGCCCCGATGGCCTTCATGATGCCGATCTCGCGCGTGCGCTCGAGGATGCTCATGAACATCGTGTTGCCGATGCCGATCGCGGAAACCACAAGCGCAACCGCCGCCACACAGGTCATGCCCGCGAAGATGAGCAAATAAATCAAGCGTTGCCGATCGATGAATTGGACCATCGCCCGGGCCTCGAGCCCCAGCCCGCGGATCGCGGCCAGCACCGGCTTGACGTGATCCTCGTGATCGACGAGCACGCTCGCGTTGTTCAGGCCTTCCTTGCGCTTGGGGTCGGGCCCGCGAAAAAAGACGGCCGCCGCGGTCTCGTACGGCAGGAGCACCCCGGCGTGCATCACCGAGTATTCATGTGGCGCATTGAGCTCCTCATCGCTCGGCGCGCGGAGCACTCCCGCGATGGTGAGCGTTTCGCGGGTTGTTGGCATCGGTTTGGTTGGTTCCTCGGGTTTCTTGAGTGCGCCTCGGATCGCCGCGGCGGCGACGGTGGAAAGCCCGAGCTTCTCGAGCGAGTCCGGCAGCCTGTCCATGAGCGTCTCGAGCGCCTGCTGGGTCTCGAGCGTCATGTCTCCGTTTTGATTGGCGAGATAGAGGCCGATCGGGGCCTCGGTCTTCGGCGCGCGGAATTCGAGCACGAGCGGGGTGCCGACCAGGGCGTCGAGCGCGGCGTCGCTCCGCACGCCGAGCCGGTAGGCCAGGTCCTCGGTGATCACCGCGGCGTTCTCGGCTGGGCTCTCGAAGAAGCGCCCGGCGACAACCCTTTTCTTGCAGGTCTCGTCGTCCGGCCGGGCGCGGCACAGGGTGGTGTTCACGGAGCGATTTTCCAGAATCGCGAAGCCGTGGTCATTCACGTCGGGAACGACCTGTTCGACGTGGGGAAGCGCGCGAATCAGGGCGAGGCGCTCCTGGTTGAGCGCGATCTTGGGACGCGCGAAGCGGGTGCGCTGGCTCATTTCTTGCTGGCTTTTGAGCAGGCGCTGCCTGCGCGACTCGTTAAAAGTCCCTTCGATTCGCGTTTCGCGCGCGGCCGGGGCGGCCGGCCCCCAGCTTACGCTGACCTCGATTCTGCGGGCGAATTCGACTCTGCGCATCTCGCGATTGATCGTCTTTTGCACGCCGTCGCCGATGGAGAGACTGGCGGCCAGCACGAAGGCCCCAAAGATCACGCCCAGGGTGGTGAGCAGGGTGCGGGTTTTTTGCTGCCAGAGGGCGACCAGGGGCAGAGAAAGCAGGTCGGCAAGCCTCACGGATCGTCTCCCGGTGTCGAACTCACTGCGCGACCTGGCCGTCCTTGAGCCTTAGCACGCGGTCGGTGGAGGAGCGGCCGAGCTCTTCGTCATGCGTGACGAGCACCAGGGTTGTGCCGTTCTGCGCGACGTGCTCGAGCAGCAGGGTCATCACGGTCTCGGCTGTCTCGCTATCGAGGTTGCCGGTGGGCTCGTCAGCGAGCACGATGCGGGGGCGATTCACGAGCGCGCGGGCGACCGCCACGCGTTGATTTTCGCCGCCGGAAAGGGCGCTCGGCCGGTGGTCGAGCCGCGCGCCCAGCCCCACGGCCTCGAGCGCATGGGCCGCCAGTGCCCGCCGATCCCGGGGCGCAAGGCCGGCGAAGATCATCGGCAGTTCCACATTCTCAAGCGCAGTGCGCGAGGGGATCAGGTTGAACGACTGGAAGATCATCCCAACCGACTCGGAGCGGAATCGCGCCAGCGCTCGGCGGGAGATCCGACCCAGATCATGCCCGGCCACGCTCAGGTGCCCCGCGCTTGCGCGATCGAGCCCGCCCAGCAGGTTGAGCAGCGTGGACTTGCCCGACCCCGACTTGCCCATGAACGCCACGCGCTCCCCGCGCCCGATCTCGAGCGACACGCCCCGGAGCGCATGCACAGGCGCGCCGTCCGAACCGTACGTCTTCTTCACATCCCGCAGGCGGATCGCAATCTCCCCGGCGCTCGATTCCGGCTCTGGCTTCAGCATGGCCCGGCAGGAGTCTCCATCGGACGAATGTCGTGAGATTGAGCATCATACCACGCGGCGGCTCGGTTTCAAGCGGAGCGGCTTCTGGCGGGGCCATGGTGGTCGCTCAGGCGTGCGCTCCGGGATCGGGGCGGCGGCGCAGGAGGGCCGCGGCCTGGGCAGGATTGAGCATCCTGAGATAGGCGAGCTTTCCCTGGAGCCGCGGCTCGAGCGCTGCGCCGCTGCCCGTGCTGCGGCTGGCATTGTGGATCGCGGCACGCAACCTGCGCCGTTCGGTACGCGAAAGCCCCGCAACCGTGTTCACCGTCACGCCGGTGACCACCTGCCGCTGCCCTCCGCGCATCACCCGCGTCTTCGAGCGATTGAGCGCGAAGCCTTCTTCCGCGACGATCCGGCCGGCGATCGCGATCAAGATCTTGACCTGCGCGGCGTCGTCGCCGGAGAACGTCAAATCGTCGGCATAACGCGTGTAAAGATAATTGTATTTACGTGCGAGTCCGGCGAGGCGATGGTCCAGTTTGCGCAGAATGGCGTTGCAGAGCCCGGGGCTTGTGGGTGCGCCCTGCACGCAGGCGCGGGGGCCGACGGGAACGTGGTAGATCGTGCCGTCGATTTCGGTGGGCTGGCGGGGCGGCTCGGTCATGAGCACGGCCAGGATCTGTGCGACGGGATAGCCGTAACCGAGGCTGATCAGGAGCCCGCGCACCCGCGGCAGGCCGATCGATGGGAAGCAGTCGGCGAGGTCGAGCTTGATCACCACGCCTTTGCCCACGTGGGGCTTTGCGTTGCTGGCGACCGAGCGGCCGGGCAGGAAGCCGTGGGCGAACTGGCTGGCGGGGAGCTTGCGCACGAGCCGCTCGTGGAGCGTGCGCTGAAGCGCCTTGAGCCTGCGCTTGGGGGCGTGGATCAGGCGCTCGCCGCCGGACTTTTTGGGGATCGCGAATGTCACGTAGTGCGCCACGCGCTCGCGCTGGCGGTGGATGCTGAAGTGCCGGAGCAGGCCGACGGAGATGCCAAGCGCCTGGGCGAGCTCAGCCTCGCTGGTCCACTCCGGCAGGCCGTGCCGCCTGAGCTGATCGAGATCGGGCCCAAGGTCGCGTATCTGGCGATTGCGGGTGCGCAGCGTGGTGGAAAACAGCCGCCGGGCCTCGTCCCGCGTGAGGTACCGGGTCTTCTTGAACGGCAGCATGGCCTGCGCCTTCGCGAGCGCGGGCTTGGGCAAGAGCCGCGGATCGCGGAGCGCGCGGCGGCGGTTGCCAGGCCGCAGCGCCCGAGCGCTCGTGTCGATGATCTCCTCACGCACCTGCGCGCTTGAGCCCACGGCCTCCTCGCTGAGGCCCGACACGTCGCGCACCCGCGCCCCGCGACCCAGGATCCACCGGATCCAGCCCAGCAAACGCTTCACAATCCCGTTCACCTCACGCGACTCCAAACCAAAAGACCCCGATGTTCCCACCCCGCGAAGGACCACTTGCAAGGCTCTGGACCCGCGGCTCCCCGCGTTGCGTACGTGGGGACCGTGGCGATGTGAAGCACGTAACGTTCCGCCACGGCGAAACACCGTGGCATCTCGGCTGATCTGGCTCCACGGGGCGGGAACATCGGGATCCTGTTTATTCGTCTTCGTCGTCGTCGCGGGCTCGACCTCCCCTCGCCATCGCGATCTCGTCCGGGGACGCGGGCACGCTCGTCGGCTGATCCAGACGGGCCTGGGCGCTGGCCTCCAGGAGCGCAAGCTGGTGCTCACACGGCCCGCGCTGAAGAAGATTCTGATCAAAAAACGGGCACCCGCAGCGCCCGAACAGGATACTCCCCGAATCGCTCACCACGATCTGGACCTCGGGAAACGCGGCCACGCGCCCAGTGACGCGCCAGTCGCGATAGAGGATTTTACGCTCGATTGGCCCGTCGGGGGTCTTGAATCGGCGAATCTTGCTCGTTTCCTCGACCGCCACGCGCTCGACGTGCACAAGCCCGTCCGCCAGCAACCGCGCTGCGTGCGCGCGCCTGGGGTCGGGCGGGAAGAGCTTGAGCTCCTCCGCCGGCTGTTCCAGGAGCGCGCGGTGGCGATACCTGCGCGATTCCAGGTCGAACATCACGCGCCCCTGGCGGCAGAGCCGCGTGAGCAGGCGGATCGCGGCGGGCGTCTCGATCGCGAGCGCCTGGGCGATCTCCCGCGCGGAGCGATGATGGTGCGCGCGCAAAAGCCCAAGCGCGGGCTCGAGCAAGGCGTCATCCGCCGCGGCCATGCCCGCGAGCAGGTCGAAGCCCCCCGCGCTCGTAAAGCTCGCCTCCGAAAACCCGCTCAGGCCGAGAACGAACGTCATGCCCGCAAGCCGCACCGTATAGAAACTGGGAAGCGCCCGCCCCTTGAGATCGATCGCCACCGAGTCGGCGAACGGCAGCAAGCTCTCGATCAATTTGAGCCTGCGCCTGCCCCAGACGCGGGTGGCCTTGCGTTCCTGGTAGTGATGCGCGGCCCCCTCGAGCGGGATGACGTGCTCCCACGGCTCGAGCACGATCCGGGCGTCGCGCCCGGGCTCGAATTCATACCGCAGCGCACGGGGCGCAACCTTCGCCTTGCTGTAACGCAAATACCGAATCGCGGCCAGCAGGTCGACCGGCTGCACGTCGAGCCGCGTGCCCGGCATGGCCATCGCCGCCTGAACCTGCAGAAACCCCCGCACCCAGGCGTCCGGAACCTCGACCGCGCGCTCGAACCGCCCGCCACCCCCCTGAGTTGCAATCGCGAAGCCCTCGGGCCCAATCCGGAACGTCGTGTGCTTGCTGGTCCGCATCTCCCCAAGCGCACCCCAGAGCCACGCGGTGAAGTCGACGTTGGTGGTGCCGGTGATGACCTCGCCCTCGACCTCGAAGATCGCGGGATCGACGAACAAAGCGACATACGTGGACTGATCCTGGCTGAACGCCTCGAAGATCAGGCGGTCGGGATGGACAGTGATGATCGGGTCGAGCAGGCCGTCGGCGGCGATCCAGGCGTCGTTCGACCAGATCGCCTCGCCCAGCGCGCGGAGCGCAATCCGCAGGTTGAAGCCGTGCCGGCGCACGGTTCCGTGAAATCGGACCAGCCGGCGCGCGCTCGTGGAGAACCTGAGATCCGCCAGATCGAGCGTCGACTCGAAGACCGACGGCGAAGCGTAGTCGACAAATACCATCATCGCTGCGCCTCTTCGAGCCTGTAAATGACGATGTGTTCGCGTGTGCTGCGGAGCGTAGGCCAGAGGGCGAGAATCTGGGCGATCAGGCCGGCGAGCTCTTCCCTGGGGTAGTGGCGATCGGAGAGCCGGAGCGCCTGGCGGGCGCGCCTGAGCACGCCGCGGGCGGTTTCCAGGTCGGCCCGGGCCGCGTTTGCAAGCGCGCCCATCGCCGCCAGCCGGGTTCCGCGGCGCAGCGGGCGCAGCAGCGCTCCTTGCACGATCTCGGCCAGCTCCGCCGCGAGCCGCCGCGCCCGGGGATCGTCCTGGGCGAGCACGCGGTAGCCCAGCATCTGCACGTGGATCTCGTCCGCCTCGACCAGGTCGCGCACCGCCTCGGGCACACTCAGAAACGCGGACGCCGAGCGCACAAAGAGCAGCCGGGCGAGCCCGTTCGTCCGGAGCAGCCGCGGAAACCGCTCGATCGCATACGACGGAATCTGCGTAAGCACATTCGCAGCCCTCCGCGCAAACCGCGCAGCGTCGGCGTCCCGAACCGCCTGGTAGCGGATCGCCAGCTCCTCGGCCGTCTTCACCGTCTCGCTGAACCGCGCCTGGAACCCGGGGAAGTCATACCGCATGCGCGTGACATAACGGCTTGCAAGCATGTCCACAAGTACATCGTCCCCCGCTTGCTGCGCGGCGGCCAGAAGCTTTGGCCCGCCTTGCCACCACGTCGGCGCCACGTTCGGCCGGAACGGCCCGCGCACCAGCTCGGGATAACGCTCGTGCAGCCGCGCTGCCAGGTCGTCCTCGAGCGCGTGAATCCGCGCCAGGCCGATCCCCGGCCAGCTCCACTCCCGCGACACCCCCGCGAGCGCACGCAGCCGTTCGATCCGCTCGCGATCTGTGAGCGCGCGGTCGTCCAGGAGCTCGGCCACAGCGCGGTTGAAATAGGAAGGATTGCTCGTGACCCGCGCGAGCGCGGCCCAGAGATCCCACCAGCCCCGCCGCCGCGCCAGCGCCAGCAGATCGTCCGGTTTCCGGTCGAGCCACCCCCCCACCACGCTCGCCAGCTTCTCCCGCACATACGGCATCACGTCGCGCCCGCGGAGCTCGAGCAGCGCGGCCATGCCGGGCGCCAGCTTGAGATTCCAGCCCTCCGGATGAAGCACGCGGAGCCGCGCATTGAGCGCGGCGGGATCCTCGATCTCCCGCGCCAGCCGCTCGATGTCGCGCTGCCAGTCCCGCAGCGGCGCCTGGCGGCGATAAAGCGCAAGCGCGAACGCCTCATCCCCCGCCTTCAGAGCGCAGTCGTGAAGCCCGCGCCAGGTCACACGCTTCTCGCGATCCGCGATCAGCGCAAACGTCCGCGTCAGATGCTTGAGCAGGAAGCTGGCGCAGGCTGGGTTATGCGTGTAAAGCGCTGTGGCGGTCGGCTCGTCGAGCTCGAACCAGGTGTCGTCGTACTCCTCGAGCACGATCGCCTGCGCGGCGGGCGTGCGCGCAGCCGCGTAATCGGCCGCGAGCGCCTTGCGAAACGCCGGCTCGTCGACCCCATAAGGCAGCTTGCCGAACTTCCAGCGCAGCAGGCGCCTGGAGAGCCACGTCTCCCGGTTCGCCCGGGCACGCGATAGCCACGGCTCGAGCCGATCGGCGTGCGTCTTCCAGGCAACCCTGCGCACCGACGCGAGCGCACCAAAACGGAACTCGCAAAAATGCCGCTCGAGGAATTCGCGAAAAACCGCCGGATTACGCGCGTGGAGCAGGGGGCCCCAGTACCACGTCAGCCCCGGCAACGCCTGGTCGCGCCTGAGCCCCTCCAGATGATCGCGCAGCCGCGTATCATGAGGCTGCTGCGCAAGCAGCTCGTCAATCGTCTTCATCAGCCGCTTTTCGGCCGAGGATAAACCCATCACGCCCTCGCCGCCGGAACATCACCCCCCCGGGGACGTTATCGCCTCTCGCGCGATTCGCCACAAGCAAATAAATCCAGAATCTTGCAGCGCCCACCCGAAAAGCCCCAAATGGAAGCCCAGCGGCACGACCCGGCGGGGGCTTCGGGCAAGAATGGACAGGGCAAGAATGGACAGGCGCGATGAAATCGACCGTGTACTACCTGTGTGTCATCGTGATGTGCTTGAGCGTGAATGATGCCAGTTCGAGAGGCGCTTCGCCGCCGGCAGGCCAGGCCGAACGCGCGGCGAAGCTCACCCCCGTGCCGCCGG
>DAIDHX010000288.1 GCA_027451885.1 Planctomycetales bacterium | reverse complement strand
GACCGACCCGGCGATGAACTGGTCGCGGCTGCGGGCGATCACCTCGGCCTTCTTCTTCGAGATCGCCTTGATCGTGGCATACGCCTGGGAAAGCTCGATCCCCCCCAGCCGGTTCAGGATCCGCATGACCTGTTCTTGATAGACCATGACTCCATAGGTTTCCTCCAGAACTTCCTTGAGGACCGGATGGAGATAGACGGCCTGCTTGCGCCCGTTCTTGACGTTGACGTATTCATCGACCATGCCGCCGTTCAAGGGGCCTGGGCGATAAAGCGCGTTGGTGGCGATGATGTCGCTAAAGCGGTCCGGGCGCATCTTGATGAGCAGGTCGCGGATGCCGGCCGATTCGAGCTGGAAGACGCCCCTGGTCTCCCCGCGCTGGAGCAGCTCAAAGGTCCTGGCGTCGTCGAGCGGGATGCGGTCAAGATCGAGCACGCCGTCGTGCCGGCGGTTGATGAGCCGCACCGCCGATTCAAGCGTGGTCAGGTTCCGCAGGCCGAGAAAGTCCATCTTGAGCAGGCCGACCTTCTCGATGTCGCCCATTTCCCACTGGGTGGTGACGACCTCCTTGGCCTTGTCCTTGTTGGGGATCTTCTGGAGCGGCACCAGCTCTTCGAGCGGTCGATCGGCGATCACCACGCCCGCCGCGTGCGTGCCCACGCCGCGATTCATGCCTTCGAGCCTGCGGGCGTAGTCGAGCAGCTTCTTGATCGTGGGATCTTCATCCCCCATGCGCCTGAGGGCAGGCTCTTCCTTGAGCGCGTCCTCGATGGTGATGTTGAGCCGGGCGGGCACAAGCGCGTTCAACTGCTCGACCCGCGCCAGCGGCAGGTTGAGCACGCGGCCGACGTCCTTGATCGCGGCCTTGGCCTTGAGCGTGCCGAAGGTGCCGATCTGGGCCACGTTGGCGTCGCCGTATTTCTTGCGGACGTATTCGATGACCTCGTAGCGCCTGTCCTGGCACAGGTCGATATCGATATCGGGCGCTTCCGACCGGTTGGGGTCGAGAAAGCGCTCGAAGAGCAGGTCGTACTTGATGGGGCAGACGTTGCTGATCTTGAGCAGGTAGCTCACAAGCGCGCCACAGGCCGAGCCGCGGGCGGAGGCGGGGATGCCGCGCTCGCGGGCGTAGCGCACGAAGTCCCAGACGATGAGAAAGTAGGACGCGAAGCCCATGCGCTCGATGATGCCGAGCTCGTGCTCGAGCCGCTTGCGCGCCTCGGGCGCGGGGTCGGAACCATAGCGTTCGATGAGTCCGGTCTCGCAGAGCGCGCGGAGATACTGCTCGGGCGTTTGCTCGGCTGGCGGCTGGAACGAGGGGAAGCAGCGCTTGCCGAGGCCCAGGCTTTCATAGTTGGGCTCGACGAGCTCCGCGATCTGGGCGGACATGGCGACGGCCTCGTCCAGCCCGCCCATGGCGGCGTACATTTCCTCGGGTCCGCGCACGAAGAACTCGCTCGTGTCAAACCGCATCCGCGCAGGGTCGTCGAGCGTCTTGCCCGTGTTGATGCACAGCAGCACGTCGTGAACCTCGGCGTCGGCCTCGGTGAGATAGTGGGCGTCGCTCGTGGCCACGACCGGCAGGCCCATTCTCCGCGCGACGTCGAGCGCCCTTTCCTCGCATTCCTTCTGAATCGCCACGCCGTTGTTCTGGATCTCGACGTAGAAATTCTCCTTGCCGAAGACGCGCTCGTACCAGGCGCAAAGCTGCTCGGCGTCGGCGGTGCGATCGTGCAGCAGCAGGTCGGAAAACTCAGCCGATGCGCAACCCGAAAGGCAGATCAAGCCCTCGGAATGGCGCTCGAGGATTTCCTTGTCGATGCGCGGCTTGTAGTAAAACCCCTCGAGAAACGACATCGAGGACAGGCGCATCAAATTGCGAAAGCCCTGCCCCGTGCGCGCAAGCAGCGTGAGGTGAAACGAATGCTCCTGGCCCGAGACGCCGCCGGACGTGCGCTCGGTGCGCCTGCCGGGCGCAACATAGGCCTCCAGGCCGACGATCGGCTTGACGCCCGCCGTCTTGGCCTCGCGGAGAAACTCGATCGCGCCGTACAGATTGCCGTGGTCCGTAAGCGCGATCGCGGGCATGCCAAGCGCCTTGACTCGCTCCACGAGCTCGGGAATCTTGCTGGCGCCGTCGAGCAGGCTGTAATGGCTGTGGCAATGGAGATGGACGAAGGGGCGAGAGCTCATCTTGGCTGCACTCGGGGCTGTGCGTGGAAGCGAGGGATCGATCGCGGCCCTGGGCCGCTCACGTCGGCGCGCCCCCGCCGCATCCTCGCGGCCGACATCCTCGGAGTCTACCGCGAATCCGCCCCGATTGAAATTGAGCCTCGACCAATCAATGCTTTCCGATGCGATAGAGATGGACCTGGTAGTTCTTGAAGCGGTCGTTCCAGGTTCCGCCCTGGGCCTTGATCGAGCGTGATTCGCCAAGCACCTCCACCGTGGCGTCGGCCGTGTCCGCAAGCGTGAAGGTCGCCTGCGTCGCCCCGGGGCGCATCGCCACCGCGAAGACGTAGGTCGCGCCCCCGGCCCGCTTCACGGCGAAATGCACCGGCACGTTCTGCTGTGACGAGGCCACGCGACACGCCCGCGGCACATCCGGGCTGTTCAGCGCGGGGGAAAGCTCCTTGATCTGGCGATTCACCGCGCCCACCTCGCGCGCCATCTCCTCGTCGGCCAGAAGCCCGGCCTCGATGAACTTCGGCTTGAACTGGTGCGCGAAGTAGATGATCCCCCGCGCTCCATGGATGAGCGCCATCCAGACCTCGGATCGCATCTCGCCGGGCGTGGCCTTGCGACTCTCGTTACTGATCCGCGTGGTCTCGATGCAACACCAGACATCCTTGCGGCCCTCGGTCCAGCGCCTGAGTCGATCGACGCCCAGCGGCACGTACCAGAGCTTGCCGGCGATCTCGGCGTTGTCGTGGCAGCCGGGGTAAATGTCGAACGAGGCGATGTCGCAGCCCTTCACATAACGCGGGTAGTCCTCGGGATGATTGGTGCGCGCACCCCGCCCGTGCCAGCCGTCCCAGGCCACGCCCTGCCCCAGGTTGAGCATCACCGGCCGATCGGGATCGAGGTTGTGAATTCGATGAAACGAATCGACGATGGTTGCGGGGGAAACCGGCGGCCCATATCCCTTGTCGTTGCCGAGCGACTGAGCGTTATCAGGCTCGTCGCCGTGCATCCAGCCAACGATCGTGGCTCGATCCTTGAAGCGAAGCGAGCGCGAATTCTGCTCGCAGATCAGGCGAATGCCTGCCCTGTCGAGCAGGTCGAGCTGCTCCTTCGTCGGACCCTGCCAGAGCCCGACAAATGTGTTGATCCCAATGGCGCGATAGCGCTCCGCGTTGTTTGGCGATTGCAGCCAGACCGCGATGGGGAAGAACTCCTGCGCGGTCGAGAGACCCCTGGAGAACGTACCTTCCGCGGCCAGCACAGAAAGCGGACTCAGGGCGAGCACCAGGGCGAAAATCCGCACGAATCGCATGGGCGACCTCTCGTTTGTGGTCTCGACCCCCGCGATGCTCCTGGATTCGCCAGTTCCCTGTACGGATGGCTGCGTCTCAAGCGAACCGAGTGCGGCCTAGACCTCAACGAGCTCGTGGTCGCGGAGAACCTCGATCGACTCGTCAGACCCGGCCGGAGTCTCATGCCCCTGCACCAGAGCCCCAAGCTGAAGCGCCAGGAGACGATCCTGGGCGCTCGGCTCACGCAGCAGTCTCAGGAACGCCTCAGCGCCGATCAGCACGGCCTTCGGCTTGCTGTGAATCGTCAGAACATAACGGGCGTCAGGCGTTTCCAAGCTATCAAGCACTTTCGGAAGATCTCGGTGCAGCTCTCGACTGCCAATGAAGCGAACACGAGGCGAAGACTGAGGCATTAGAATCCTCTAGGCCGTGATTGGCCCGAATCCGGGAAGACACGAAGCGCTGGCGGCCAGCACCTCACCTTGGGACAGGTCTCTTGAAATTAGCCAACCTCCCGATCGAGGTCAACTAGGTCCTAATTCTATACGTAGCGATAAATCGGGGCGTTGGGCCAAAATCTACAAGAAAAAAGCGAACGACGTGATGGTTGCTGGCTCTCATGGGTCTGGTTTGGACTGGGATGATCCTGGGTCAGTCTCGGGCGTTTTTGGTTTGGCGGAGGCCGGCTCCTCGGCCCTGGCCGGAGGTGCGTCGGGAGTGCTCGAGGCCGGCGGTTTGGTCGCGTCCCTGGCGGCGGGGGGTGGGTTGGAGTCTCCCTCGGGGGGCGCCTCGCCTGAAGGCGGCCTGGGGGGCAAGGGCGGAAAGATGTCGGCCAGGTCGGTGAACTTGCTGTATTGCTCGTAGAGTTTCTCGCGGAGGGCCTGGGCGGCCTCGGTCCGGCCGGCCTGGAATTCCGCCGCCATGGTCTCAACCTGCTTTTCAACGACCTTGCGGCGATCCGCGATCGCGTTCATCAGGTCCTTCGCGCGTTCCTGGGCAAGAAGGTACCAGCGTCTCTGGTCGGGATCGTCGGGCTTCACGGCGTTGCCAAGGTCGTTCCAGTGGCGGATGGCGGCGAGGTCGTCATTGCGTTCCGAGGCCTTTTTCGCGAGCTCGTGCGCGATCACGAACTGGCGTTCGATCTCGTCGGCGGGCTTGCTGAAGGTGGTGTTCAGGCCGCTGGTGAGCACGCGGGCGCGGCCCTCGGCCTCGTAGAGCAGGATCTTGTCGCGCCAGGCTCGGGTGGTATCGCGGTAGGGGTTGTCGGGAAAGCGGTGATCGAGCGGCTCGATGTATTCGTCGCGCGCGGAGAGCCAGTCGGCATGCCGGCTCGAGGCCATGAGCGTCTCAGCCTTGTGGTAGAGATACTCCGCGCTCGGGGGCCAGACCCAGTAGGTGATGAAGCCGCCAATAAGGAGCAGCCCCGCGACGAGAAGCGCGGTTTCAAGGCGGGCGCGCGTGATGGTCGAGTTGGAATCCTGGTTGCCGGCTGAGGTTCGCGCGGTCTTGCGCGACCCAGAGGTCTTCTTGGTGCGGGTTTTGGTGGGAGAGGCTTCCCGGCTCGCCCGCGCCGGCTCGGCGGACCGGGCGTCACCGGCGGCCCAGACCATGGGCACAGGTTCGTTCTTGTCGGCCTTCTTCTTGAGCTCCTCGAGCGTGGCCGCCACCGCCGCGCCATCCCAGGGCCGGTCGGCAGGCGCCTTGGCCATGAGCGCGACGACAAGATCATCGAGCGCGCGGGGGATGTCGTGGATCTTGGCGCTCGGCCGGGGCGGCGGCTCGTTCAGATGGCAGTGCATGAGCACAACGGCGGTATTGCCCTCGAATGGAGGCTTGCCCACCAGCAACTGATAGAGCACCACGCCGAAGGCGTAAAGGTCTGTCTTGTGGCTCACGGCGGGGGTGCCGCGGATTTGCTCGGGGGCCATGTAGGCCGCGGTGCCAAGCGTGCGGCCGGTGGCGGTGAGCGCGGTCTTGTCGAGATCCTTGGCGATGCCGAAGTCGGTGAGCTTGATCCGGCCCTCGCTTGTGACCATGAGGTTCGAGGGCTTGAGATCGCGATGGACCACGCCGCGCTCGTGGGCGTAATGGAGGGCCTCGCAGGTCTGGAGCCCAAGATCGACCACTTCGCGCCAGGGGAGCGGACCGCGTTCCTGGATGATCTTTTCCAGGTTCTTGCCCTGGATGAGCTCCATGGCGAAGTAGGAGGTGCCGCGGAAGCGGCCCACGGCCAGGAAGCGGACGATATTGGGGTGGCGGAACTGCTGGAGGATCTCGGCCTCGCGCTCGAACCGCTCGTGAATTTTGCCGCCGGTGGAGAACTCCGGGCTCACCACCTTGATGGCGACGACCCGGCCGTTCTTCTCGTTCACGCCGCGATAGACGACGCCCATCGCCCCCGAGCCGAGCACTTCTTCGAGCCGAAACGACCCGAGACGCTCGCCGAGTAATCCTTGAGCCTGGCTCATCGAACTGGCCACCTGCTGGGCAAAGGGCGACGTCACGGGCGCGCCCGCGCGAACACGCGAGCGGATCTCAGGTTCGGGGCATCTGGCAGGAAAGGCCGCCAGCCGCCGGCAAATAGCCGTTCCAGGCGTAGTCCATCACCATTCTGTCGGCGTTGAAACGCCACGCCAGGGTGCGGAACGCGTGTTTCTGGCGTGCGATCCAACCGCGCGGCAGCCCGGTGGCGTCGCGATCGAAGTAGAGCGGAATCACCTCATTCGTCAGGGTTTCGACCAGCGACTCGTAGTCGCGCTGGTCTTGCACCGAAGGCACCGCGTGCGTTTGACCGACCCCGATCGAAAAGCCGTTCGCACCATCATACGCCTCGGCCCACCAGCCGTCGAGAATCGAGAAGTTCAGGGCTGCGTTCAGCACCGCCTTCTCGCCCGAGGTGCCGCTCGCTTCCTGCGGCCGGCGGGGGTTGTTCATCCAGACGTCGACCCCCTGGACAAGCTGGCGGGCGACGTGCATGTCGTAATCCTCCACAAACACGATCCGCGAACCGAACGGATCCTGCTTGGTGAGTCGAACGATATTCTGGATCAGCTCCTTGCCCATGCGGTCCTCGGGATGGGCCTTGCCGCCGAAGATGATCTGGATCGGGCGTTCGATGGAGCCCACGAGCTTGAGCAGGCGCTCGACATCCTGAAGGATGAGGCCTGCGCGTTTGTAGGTTGCGAAGCGGCGTGCGAAGCCGATGGTCAGCGCGCCCAGGTCGAGGGCCTGCATGGCCCTGTCGATTGATTCGTCGGGTTCGTCCCTGCGCCTGGCCTGCGCGGCCAGCCGCATGCGGACGAAGTTGATCAACCGTGCCTTGAGGACCTGCTGGGTTTCCCAGAGCTCGGCGTCCTCGACCTGCTCGATCGCCTCCCAGGTTTCCGGATGGCGCTGGCGGGTCGGCCAGTCGGGTCCAAGCTGGCGGTCAAAGAGCTGGTGCATCTGGGGCGCGACCCAGGTCTGCACGTGCACGCCGTTGGTAATGTGCCCGATCGGCACGTTCTCCTCGGGAACATTGCCGTAGAGCGGCTGCCACATCCGCCGCGAGACCACGCCGTGAAGCGCACTGACGCCGTTGGCCCTGCGCGAGAGCTTGAGCGCCAGCACCGTCATGCAAAACGGCTCGTTGTGGTCGCCTGGATAGACCCGGCCGAGGCCCATGAAGTCCTCGTAGGACAGGTGCATGGCCTCGCGAATCTTGCCGAGATGCTCCTCGACGAGATCCGCGGGAAAACGGTCATGACCCGCCGCCACGGGCGTGTGCGTGGTGAAGACGGTCATGGCGGAGACCTCGCGCATGGCCTCGCCGAACGGCAGTCCCGTCGCGTCCATGAGCGCCCGCGTCATCTCGAGCGTGGCAAAGGCGCTGTGGCCCTCGTTCAGGTGCAGCACCGAAGGGTTGATCTTCAGCGCGCGGAGCGCACGCACGCCCCCCACGCCCAGCAGCAGCTCCTGGCGAATCCGGGTGCGGGCGTCGCCGCCATAGAGCCGCGCTGTGAGCGCACGGTCCCACTCCGCGTTCTCAGGCACGTTCGAATCGAGCAGAAGCAGCGTCGTCCGCCCAACCTCCACGCGCCACACCCGCGCGTGGAGCTCGCCCGAGTTCGTCTGCACGCTCACCAGCAGGGGACTGCCATTCGAATCCAGCACGCTCTCGATCGGCAACAGCTCCAGGTCCGCGCTCGGGTAGACCTCCTGCTGCCAGCCGCTCGCGTCCAGTGTCTGGCGGAAGTACCCCTGCGCGTACAGCAGCCCGATGCCAATCAGCGGAATGCCCAGGTCGCTCGCGCTTTTCAGATGGTCGCCGGCCAGCACGCCCAGGCCGCCCGAATAAATCGGCAGGCTCTCATGCAGGCCGAATTCCGCCGAAAAATAGGCCACCGGACGGGATCGCAAGATCGAGGCGTGCGTCGCCCCCCACGACTTGCTGTCCCGGAGATACTCCGAAAGCCGCCGGAACGCATAGTCGATGCGGGAATCGAGCGCCATCTCCGACGCCCTCCGCTCAAGCTGATCCGGTGGCAGACGCTTGAGGAATTCAACCGGGTTGTGCCCCACCTTCCGCCAAAGCGCAGGATCGAGCTCGCGAAAGAGCGCCACCACGTTCGGCTGCCAGGTCCACCACAGATTACGCGCGAGTTCTCGAAGCCTCTCCACCAACTGCGATTGACCGACCAACGTCTCACCTCCATCGCGCCGCGACCTTGAAATCTCGATCCCTCATGATCAATAGGCGCTGAGCTTGCACCCCCAACGGGCGAGGACCGATACAATTCGGCGGGACCAGGGTAGCATAGTATCTCTACTGCCGAATAACTGGCCAGAGCGTTTCTGAAAGCGAAAATTCCCGCCTAATAAGACGGCAAGGTCGGGTCGACCTCACGAATCCAGGCGAGGATTCCACCGCGCAAGTTCGATAGGCGGCGGAACCCAGCGGAGCGCAGGAATTCGAGTGCCTTGCGACTGCGGACACCGCTCTTGCAGTGGATCACAATCGCCCGCGCGGAGTCGAGCTCGTGGATCCGGCTGGGAAGATCCGGCAACGGAATCACCATCGAGCCCGCGATCCTGCAAATCGCGATTTCCTCGGGATTGCGCACGTCGAGCAGCACGGGCGCGTTCGGCGATTCAAGCATGCGGGCGAGCACAAGCGGCTCAAGCTCGTCGCTCGCCGGCGCTTCGGCCACGGGTTCGGGCTGGATACCGCAGAATTGTTCGTAGTCAATGAGCTCCTTGATCGTGGGATTCGTGCCGCAAATCGGACAGCGCGGGTTTTTGCGTGCCTTGAGCTCGCGGAAGCTCATGGCAAGGGCATCGTAGAGCAGGAGCCGGCCGATCAAGGGCTCGCCCGCGCCCAGGATGAGCTTCACCGTCTCGGTGGCCTGAACCACGCCGATCAGGCCGGGCAGGATTCCCAGCACGCCCCCCTCCGCGCAGTTGGGGACGAGCTCCGGCGGCGGCGGCTCAGGATAAAGACAGCGATAGCAGGGCCCGTGCGGCGGGTAAAACACCGTGGCCTGGCCGTCGAAGCGGAAAATCGAGCCGTAGACATTCGGCTTGCCCAGGAGCACGCAAGCATCATTGACCAGGTAACGCGTGGGGAAATTGTCGGTGCCGTCGACAATGACATCGTAGGCGGAGAAGAGCTCGAGGGCGTTTGCGGCGTCGATGCGGTCGTCGTGCCGCACCACGTTGACGTCAGGATTGATGGCGGCGAGCTTCTCGAGGGCGCTGAGCGTTTTGGGCCGGCCCACGTCGTCCGTGGTGTGGAGGATCTGGCGATGCAGGTTGGAGGCGTCGACGACGTCGAAGTCCGCAAGCCCGAGCGTGCCCACCCCAGCCGCGGCCAGATAAAGTGCCAGCGGCGATCCGAGCCCACCGGTTCCAATACACAGAACGCGCGCGGCCTTGAGCCGCTTCTGCCCTTCCATGGCCACTTCCGGCATGATCAGGTGCCGGGAGTAACGCCCGATCTCGGCTGGGCTGAAGCGAACATTCTGGGCGCGGTCGCCGAGCAGGTCGAAGTTGATCATCGTGGAGCGGGGTCCTTTCCCCAGTGAAACGTCGCGATGGCCGCTCGCCCTGGCGGGGTGCTGGCCAGGCCGATCAGGAAACCTGGGGCCATTTTCCGATGGGACAGTCCTCGTGGAGCATGCGGCTTTTCACGTTGGTGAAGCAACCGCAGATCTTGCACCTGAGCCCGGTGTGGTGCTCACAGGTCGCACAGATTCGTTGCCGGGCGGCCTGGCTCCTGGGGTCGAGCGTCTTGAAGCCGCTGCCGACGAAGTTCGCCATGGCCTTGGTGGCGGACATGGCCATCCGCAACAGCCCCGGCCCCTCGACCGCGCCTGGGTTCTGGGTCGGCGCGGGCGCTCCGGTGGCCATCGCCGTCGAAACCGTGGACACTCCTAGATATGTGCGAGGGTCGGCGGATCCAGCGCCCGGGCCGTCGAGCGCGACCGAGGCCGATGCCCCCACGCGGTACTTTTGCAGGAGCGAGCCATACCACGCCGCCTGCGGCCGGCCCAGCTTTTT
This sequence comes from Planctomycetales bacterium, assembly GCA_027451885.1. Lineage (GTDB taxonomy): Bacteria > Planctomycetota > Planctomycetia > Isosphaerales > Isosphaeraceae > JAKBAP01. The sequence goes on along the minus strand of DAIDHX010000288.1, from coordinate 9,908 downwards.
CAGGACCTCGATCGACTCCTCGCCCCAGCGGATAGCGAGCGCCCGCTCACCGAGCTCGGCATGCTGGATGGCCATTTGCCAGAGCAGGTTGGATTCCTGGTAGCGATCACCCACGGCGCGGGTGAGCGCGAGGGCTTGATTGTAAAACTCGATGGCCCGCCGCGGATCGCCCAGGCTCCAGGAGGCCACGCCCAGGCGCTCGAGGGCGATTTTTTCACTGAATCGATCGCCGTTGGCACGCGCGTAGGCGAGCTGCTGCTGGAACAGGCCCCACGCCGCTCGAGGATCGCGCAGGCCGATGGCCGCCATGCCCAGGTTGCCCAGCACGTCGTGCTCGCGGTCGCGATCGCCAAGCTCACGGACAAGCGCAAGCGCAGGCTCGAGGAAGCTCGCCGCGGCTTTTGCGTCGCCCTCGTTGAGCGAAATCACGCCCAGATCGGTCAAGGCCGAGGCTTCGCGCGTCCGATCCCCCCTGGCCTGCGCATCGGCAAGAATCCGCCTGGCCAGCTCCCGAGGCGAGTCCACAGGGACGACCGGCTCCGCCATCACCGCAGTTTCCGCCGCCGCAGCCGCGCTCGATCTGGCCGGCAGTCCCTCGACGAGGAACAGGTTGTTGCCCAGCTTGCGCACGTCACGCGCGTCGGGACAACGCCTGGTCACAGCCTCATGATCGAGCGTTCCTCGCGGGGATTCGCACCAGACGAGAAGCGCATTCGAACGCCTGGGACCGCACTGGCTGACCTTCTGCCCGGTGGGGAGCTCAAACACACGCGAGTCACGCGCACTTCCTCCCGAGAGCATTCGCGCCAGGAATCCCCGCAGATCGAGCCGGGTGGGTATGATCGCCACGGGCACGGCCAGCACGTCCCCCTCGGCCGTGACCTCCGCCTGGGGCACGACCGAGATCCGCTCCCAGTAATGATAATCCGCGTCGCGCTCGCCCGGGCGCCAGAGAATCAGGCGGTCGGGCTCGCCCGAGGGCTCGGGCAGTATCCCGCCGTCGAGTACTAAATCCTGCCAGTTGGGAGCTTTCATTTGCCGCTCGCCTCGAACTCCGGCTGCCCTGGAACGGCCAGACCGCGGACGGGATCGGGCAAGAGCGTTGGGTTGGCGCCCTCCGCACACGACCGCGCTTGCGACATTTTACCTCGCGCCATAAACACGCGGCAAACACGCGACCGTGTGCGGCGGCGTTGGCAAACCGCGCGGCAGGCCGCGCGGTTACTTGTAGCGCCGGATGAGCAGACTCGCGTTATGGCCGCCAAATCCAAAGCTATTCGACATCACATGGTCGACCTGCGCTTCACGGGCAGTAAGCGGGATGTAATCCAGATCACAGCCCTCGCCAGGATTGTCGAGATTGATCGTGGGGGGCAAGACGCCGCGGTGAATCGCGAGCGCGGAGGCGATGAGCTCAACGCCGCCCGATGCGCCCAGCAAATGGCCAAGCTGGCTTTTGGTGCTGGAGATCTGGAGTTTTCTGGCGTGACCCTGGAACACCTGCTTCATGGCGCGGGTTTCCGCCAGATCGCCAAGCGGCGTGCTGGTGCCATGGGCGTTGATGTACTGCACGGCGTCGGGAGCCGTCCGTGCGTCCTCGAGGCAACGGACCATGGCCCGAGCCGCGCCCCGGCCTTCTTCGTCCGGGGCCGTGATGTGCCAGCCGTCAGCAGACATGCCATATCCGATGACCTCGGCATAAATCCGGGCGCCGCGGGCGCGCGCCTGGTCTTCCAGCTCGAAGACAAGCACCCCCGCGCCTTCCGCCAGCACAAATCCATCGCGATCGCGATCGAACGGCCGGCTGGCGCGAGGCGGATCGTCGTTGCGCGTGGAGAGCGCACGCATCGACGCGAAACCGCCAAGACCCATGTGCGTGATCGCCGCCTCGCTGCCGCCCGTGATCATCAGATCGGCCCAGCCGGTCTGGATCATCTTGTAGGCATCGCCCATGGCATTGGCGGCGGATGCACACGCCGTGGCCACGGCCGAACACGGACCCTGAAGCCCGAACTTGATCGAAACCTGCCCGCTCGCGGCATTGACCATCAGCTTGGGAATGGTGAAGGGGCTGATCCGCGAGGGCCCCTTTTGCATCATGGTCGTGTGCTGCGTTTCAAACTCGTTTAACCCCCCTATCCCAGAGCCGATGAAGACTCCGCAGCGATCGGGGCGAAACCGGGAGAAATCCACTCCCGAATCCTCAACGGCCGAGATCGCGGCGGCCATCGCGAATTGCGCAAAACGATCGAGATGGCGCGCTTCCTTGCCGCCAAAGCGGGCCGCGGCGTCCCAGTCGTTGACCTGGCCGCCAAACCGGACCTTGAATTCGGAAACATCGAAGAGCGTAAGAGGACCAACCCCGCTCCGCCCGGCACACAGGCCCGACCAGAACTGGTCCAACTGATCGCCCAGCGACGTGACCACCCCCATCCCGGTGATAACGACGCGGCGGGATTGATTCATATATCGCCTACCAGATCCACCAGCTCGAACTCGATACCCAAGGAACCCGCGCTGCGCTTAGGCCACAGCGTCGTCCTTGTCGCTCTTGGCGTGGGAGTGCTGCTCGATGTAATCGATGGCCTGCCCCACCGTCTGGATCTTCTCCGATTCGTCGTCCGGGATGGTGATGTCGAACTCTTCTTCGAATTCGAGCACCAGCTCGACCGTGTCGAGCGAATCGGCATGGAGGTCATTCGTGAAATGGGTATCACGTGTGACCTGATCCTTCGGGACGTCCATCTGCTCGCAGACGATTTCGATGACTCGCTCTTCCACGGACACGTGCGGATCTCCTGGATTATCGAACGATCCTGATTGAATCTTCCCCGTTCCGTCGGCTCGACGGTGCGGCCGACTTGAGACAGCGACTCGCGGCAGAGCAAAAAGGCCGGCCGCGGGACGCCGAATCCTCGACCGCGACAGGTCGCGCTCGAATGCGGGACCTTCCCTGCCCTCGGTTCTGGATTCTCGCGGATTTCTTCAAAGAACACAACCGGGCTTCCCGGCGAGCGGGTGGAAGAACCCGGCCGGGCAAAGGGAACTGGCACGCCTGGCTCCCTTCGCCCGAGCCACTTCAGGCAGTCATGCCGCCGTCCACGGCGATGACCTGGCCGGTGAGATAACTCGCGCCCGGACTCGCCAGGTAACACACCAGATCGGCAATATCGTCGGGTGTTCCAAAGCGCCGGACCGGAATCCGATCCTTGACCTCGGTCTTGATTTTCTCCGGAAGCACGTTCGTCATGTCGGTTGCGATGAACCCAGGCGCCACGACGTTGACTGTGATGCCGCGCGAGGCAAGCTCGCGAGCGATCGTCCTGCTAAAGCCGATCACGCCCGCCTTGCTGGCGGAATAGTTTGCCTGGCCGGGATTTCCGACGATTCCCGCCACGCTGCTAATATTGACGATTCGGCCGTAGCGACCGCGCATCATACAGGCGCCCACGGCCTTGGAGAAGAGAAACGTACCTTTCAGGTTGGTGTCGATCACGTCTTGCCAGGCATCGTCTTCCATGCGGAGCATGAGTCCGTCGCGGGTGATGCCGGCATTGTTGACCAGGATCTGGATCTTGCCGGTCCTGGCCTCGACTGCCTCGACGACGCGCTCGACGTCAGCCCGGTCCGCGACATTCGCCGCGTAGCCATCGGCCGAGCCCCCCGCGTTACGAATGGTGCTGAGCGTGGATTCAAGCGCTTCCAGGGTGCGGGCCACGCAGGCCACGCTCGCGCCGCAGGCTGCCAGCCGGGTGGCGATCGCCTGGCCGATGCCGCGCGATGCGCCGGTCACAAGCGCAACCTGACCCGCTAGATTCACCCGACAACCTTCTCCCGCCACAGCCGTTTCCTGGCTCATGCTCTTCCCCTGTCTGGCAAACGCGTGCGGCCCGACCTCGATCGCGACCGGCTCAACATCCGAACCGCCCGTCCGCCACGCACTTATAACGCCCTTCAAGACCCGCGATCAAGCCCATTAGCCGGAACCACGACAACCGCCTGAGCTGATTCAAGTTTTTACCAGGCATGGCCTTAACGCGCGGGGATCGAGCTGCAGGGCGTCTTGCGGTCGATCCGTTTGAGCAACCCGGTGAGGACGCGCCCGGGTCCGATCTCGTAAAAGGTGTCGAATCCATCCTGGAGCATCTTGCGCATGGACTCTTCCCAGCGCACACCGGAAATCACCTGGGACACGAGTGCGGCCTTGATTTCAGCGGGTTCGAAATGGGGCTGGGTGTCAACGTTTGCATAGACGGGGAGCCGGGGTCGGGCGATGGCGGTGGCGGCGAGCGCGGCTTCGAGCTCGCGATCGGCCGGCTTCATGAGCTCGGAATGGAAGGCGCCGGCCACGGCGAGCGGGACGACCTTCATGGCGCCGAGCTCGGCGGCGATGGCCGGCACATGCTCGAGCGCGGCGGAATCTCCGGAGACCACCACGTTGCCCGGTCCGAGCAGGTTTGCCTTCCAGAGCCGGCCGTGGGGCGCGATGCGGGCACACAGCGCGTCGATCTTCTCGAGCTCGAGCCCGAGCACGCTCGTCATCCCGCTGGGCGTGGCCACGGCCGCGGCCTGCATTGCCTCCCCGCGTTTGCGCACGAGCTTAAGACCAGATTCAAAGTCCATTGCGCCGGCGAACACAAGCGCCGTGTACTCGCCCAGGCTGAGCCCGGCCGCCCCCGCGCACGCCGCCACCACGTCCGGCTGGGTCTGCTTGAGGCTCTCCAGCGCCGCCAGGCTCGCTGTGAAGATGGCGGGCTGGCTCACGTCCGTGGCTTCGAGCGCCTCGGCCGGCCCTTCGAAGCAAACCTCGCGAAGGTCGAAGCCGAGGATCTCGCGGGCGCGGTCGAAAAGCGCGCGGACGCTCGGGAGCTCCTGATCGAGCGCACGCCCCATGCCGACTTGCTGCGCTCCCTGGCCGGGAAAGAGAAAGGCAATCTTGGCCATGATTTCGAATCTCGACTCTGCGCCCTCGGGGGAATGATCGGGCCTGGATTATTCGGTCGCCCTGGGCGCGTCCTGGAGATGTTCCGCGATCCGGGCGCTCAGACGATCCGAGGCCATGGTTCCCGCGACGCGAAGCGCGTTCTTGATGGCACGCGAGCCCGAGGAACCGTGGCAAATAATGCACGCCCCCTTGATACCCAGCAGAGGGGCTCCGCCGAACTCCTCGTACTCGAACCGAGCCTTGAGCCGGTGTAACGCCGCGCCGGCTTTCTCAAGCGCCTCGCGGGGAATATCAGCAGCCAGCCGGGCCAGCTCCTGCTTCAGCGTGGCAAAGAGAAACTCCACCGCCCCCTCGCCCGACTTGAGCAGCACATTGCCCACGAATCCATCGCAGACCACCACCCGCGCATTGCCGTCGTGCAGGTCGCGGCCCTCCACATTGCCCAGATAGCGCGACGCCCACGGGCTCGACAGAAACAGGTCGCGGGTATTACGCGTGAGCTCGGTCCCCTTGTCATCCTCCGCGCCGACGTTCAAAAGGCCGATCTTGGGCTCGGTCGCCCCCAGAATCTCCTCGGCGTAAATCGCGCCCATGATGCCGTACTGGTAGAGATCCTCCGGCTTGGCGTTCATGTTCGCACCCACATCGATGATCACCACAGGCCCGCGGTGCGACGGATAAAATGCGGCAATTCCCGGCCTGCGCACCCCGGGAAGAAACATCTTGGCATTAAAAAGCGCAGAGGCGACCATCGCCCCCGTGTTGCCCGCCGAAACAACCGCCGACACATCGCCCGCCGCCATCAGACTCCAGCATCGCGAAATCGAATTGTCACGCTTTTTACGAAGCGCCTCCACAGGCTTTTCTTCCATCCCGATCCACTGGCTCGTGTGCACAATCGGCAAGCGATCACGCGGAGAATCGCCAAGCCTGGCAAATTCCGCCTCGATCCGTTCCTGATCACCCACAAGCACGACCGTCAGGTCGTGCGCCTCGAGCACCGCTTCGCGAGCCCCCGCGACGATCGGCCCGGGGGCAAGATCACCCCCCATCGCGTCCAAGGCAACGCGCATGGATCATTCCTCCAGAAGTTGTCTCGCCCGTTCGGCTTCGGCGGGGTGAAAAACATCGGGATGCTTGGGGCGAAAAGTCCCTCGCGCCCTCGGCATCCCGAAAAAACACGTCGAACTCTCGACATCGGCTCATCCTAGAAACGGTCGCATGTTCATGTCAAGCGGACCGAGCGCTCGACTCATCCTCCTCTTCAATCTCGGCCGTCTGCACGCTTGCAGGCTCAGGGGAGCCTCGCCGCTTGCACGCCAGCACGTACGCCACGAAAGAACCCAGACCCGTATATCTGTATTCCGCGTCAATGTAATGCTCGATGACGTAGAACGCGAAATAGTAAGCTCTAGCGAAGGCCCAGATGGCTAGCATAAGCAGAACGCCGAGTCTGAGTGAGGGATGCTCGATGAGAATCAGGGCAACGGAGCCGATCCCGATCCCCACGAAGAGGCTGGCCTTGAGCGACATCAAGCGCGGGTCGGTGAGGTCCCTTGTGATCATGGACGCTTCCGCCTCTGCGGTTCGGGGCCGATCTCGACTCGAACGAGGCGGTCGGGATGGAGGTGTTTTTTGGCGGCTTCGCGGACCACGGCGGGCGTGATCCGTTCGAACCGGGCCTCGGGATGGGGATCGCAAAGCGGCAGCTCGTGGCGGGCGAGCTCGAGCAGGCGCTCCGCGCGCGGCTCGACGCCCTGCAAGTCGTAAAGCCAGCTCGCGGCCAGGTAGCGCCTGGCCTGTTCGACCTCGGAATCGAGAAAGCGGCCGGCGTGGAGCTCGGCGACCTGGTGTCGGATCGCGGCCTCCGCCTGGGCGATCATGCCGGGAGCAACGCCGGCGTAGATCCGCAAAAAACCGGGGAGGATGTCGGCCGTGTCGGTCATGCCGCCCCAGACCGCGTAGGCCAGGCCGAGTTCATCTCGAACGACTCTGCTGAGCCGGTCGCAAACGCCGGGCCCCGACCCCAGAATATGGTCGAGTATGAGCAGGGCGTCGAAGTCCGGATGGCGGCGCGGAACGCACAGGTGGCCAAGAACAAGATGCGCCTGCTGGCAGGTTTCGTCGCGGACGGTGCGCGCCTTCGCGCGGCCAGGCGCGGGGGGTTCGAGCGGCTCCGAGATACGCCCTGCCGTTCTCGATTTCCAGCCGCCGAACGCGCGCTCTACCTGGCGCACAAGCGTCCTGGGGTCGAGCTCCCCCACGACGACCAGAAGGGAGCGCTCGGGGCGAAAATAACGGGCGTGGTGCTTGATCACATCCTGGCGTGAAAGCGCTTTCCCCTGATTTCGCGCCCAGCGCGGGTCGCGCCCGAGCGGATGCGAACCGGCGATCAAGCGTCGGGCGAGAAGATCCGCTCGGAAGGCGGGATCCTCGAGATCGAAGCGCAGATCGGCGGCGATTTTGGCTTGCACCCAGCGGAGCGAGTCAGCCGGGAAGGCGGGAAACCGCACGGCCTCGGCCACGAGTTCCAGGGCGAGCGGCAGATCCTCGCGTCGAATCCGCCCCTGCGCACCCGTGGCGCCTAGCTCGATCACGCCGCCCACCCCCTCGATGAGCGCGGCGAATTCCGATCCACTCCGCCGCCGTGTGCCTTCCTCGAGCAGGCGGCCGGTAAAACAGGCCAGCCCGGGCGTCGACTCGCGAATCTGCCCTGCGTCGATCGAAAGCTCGATCGCAACGACCCCCGCGCCCGCCCAGGGCTCATGGATGAGCGTGAGGCCGTTCGCAAGCCGCGTGGCCATGGGCAGGCGCCGACGCCACGATTCAACCTGCCCTGCCGAAGCGCGGCTGCGCTCGCCCGCGCGTGCGATGCCGGCAAAATGCGGCAACGGCTCAAGCCCCCCGCGCGCGGCGGTTTTTCGAGCCGGCTGCGCGCTCGATGCGCCCGGTAACGCAACCGCGGCACACGCGCCCGAAGACGAAGACCCGGGGCGCGGCCGCCGCGACCAGCCCACGGCGACCCGGTCGCGGGCAAGATACCCAGCCACGGCACGCTTGACGTCCTCGGCTCCCACCCGGGCGGTCAGGTCGTAATCCCGCCGCCAGGCTCGCCAGTCTCCCCAGAGCGCCGCTGCGCCGATCGCCGCCGCCAGGCTCGCCAGATCCTGGCGTTCCCAGCGCTCGGCCGCATCAAGCCTGCGCTGGGCGCGGAGAAGCTCGGCCTCGCTCGGCCCCTCCTCGGCAAGGCGATCAAGCTCCTCGAAAATCGCTCCCTCAAGCCCAGGAAACCCCGCCGCCCTCCGACCCTCCACATGGATCAGGAAATGACCGTCCCGCCAGCAAACAGAGTTCGTCGCCTCCACCCACGTCGCGACCTGATCTTGCTCGACCAGGCGCGACCACAGCCGCGAACGCCTGCCGCCGCAAAGTATGTCGGCCGCGACCTCAAGCGCATAGGACTCCGGCCGGCCGCGGCGGCACGTCCGCCACGCCAGCACTCCCCTCGGCCCGCCATCCACGGCAGGGACCACGAACTCACGCCGGCCAGCCGCGATCGGCTCGTCCACCACCACGTGCCGCACCCGCGACTGACCCACGCGAACCTGCCCCACGCTCGATTCGGCCCGCTCGAAGGCACGCGCAACATCCACGTCGCCCGCGATCACGAACACCGCGTCCTGCGGACGGTAGTAATCAAGGCGAAACCGCGCCAGGTCAAACGCACGGATCCGCGCCAGATCCTCAGGCCACCCCACGATCGGATTGCGATAGGGATGATTCTCGTAAAGATTCGCGAACACAGCCTGGTCGAGCCGCCCCTGTGGCGTGTCAAGCTCACGAGCCCGTTCCTCGGCAATCACCCTGCGCTCCGCCTCAACCTCGGCCGTCCGAAACCGGGCGTGCTGCATGCGATCCGCCTCGATCGCCAGGGCCAGCTCCCAGGATCGGCTGGGCAACGAGATCCAGTAACGCGTCGAATCCTCGCCGCATTCCGCGTTCGCCTGACCCCCCGCCGCAACGACAAGCTCGTCGATCCGACCCCGGGGATACTGTTGCGTTCCCTTGAAGAGCATGTGCTCCACGAAGTGCGCCAGACCGGAGCGGCCGGGCGGATCATCAAACGAGCCGGCCGGATACCAAAGGTCGCAAACAACCAGAGGCGCCTGGCGGCTGGGAATCACAAGGACCTTGAGCCCGCTCTCGAGCGTGCGCTCATGAACGCGGACGGAATCCACCGCCAGCCCAAGGGGTTCGATTTGTCGACGTCGCGCGGTCATGACGCTGTCCCAATCCGAGCGCGGCGGCCTCGCGGGATCCACGCGGCGGAATGCAAAAAATCCAGCCTAGCACAACGGGCCCCAATCAGCGCATGCGACTTCCACGGACCAAAACGCCCGGGCGCACGCCCGCTCCCAACGATTTCTGCCGCGACTGCGGAGAACCGTGATCGACGAGTAAAGACGCATCCCCGCGGCACAAACCACCCCGTTGTCACGCAGCACCTTCCCGGCACAACCCGCCCTGCCGGAACCGGCAACACGATAGTGTGGCTGCCGCAACCGAAATCTCGCAGACGCCTCCCGCGCAGGCTTCGGCCGGTCGCAGCGCGCTGGCTTCGCGTTTTCCGCGCGATGGGTTCGGTCTGCGCGGGCGCAATGGGTTCGGTCCGCGCGGGCGCAATGGGTTCGGTTCGCACGGGCACAATGGGTTCGGTTCGCACGGGCACAATGGGTTCGGTTCGCAGTCGACGGTTCTCGTGTGATGGCTTCATGTTCTGGCGAGCCGGAACTCGGATTTGCGCAGCGGTTGTGGCCTCATTTTCTGACGCGATTGGGTTCGGTTTCTGGTGCGAAACAAGACCCTCGACAGCGCTGCCGATACGAGCACGCCGCGCAAGCAAGTGCGTGCATTCGTGCCAGGTCCGCCCCTCAACGTCGGCGCCCAGCCGGACTCGATTTTT
>DAIDHX010000287.1 GCA_027451885.1 Planctomycetales bacterium | reverse complement strand
AGCTCTCCCGAGACGTGGCAGATGCGGCTTGAGAAGCTGCGTAAGAAGCATTTCTTCGGCCGATTCTTCGCGGCCACGCGGCAGAAGCTGAAGGACGTCGCCGCACGCGTTGGCCTCCGTCGTGTGCCGAACTTCTGCGGCTGCCCCGCGCCTTGATCCGGGGCCAGTCCGACGTCGAGATCGCATCAAAACCTCCCCGCCCAGGTGAATCCCCGCGCTGAGGCGGCGGAAAAGACGCGAATCTCGCCCTTTCGGCCGGCCAAGGCCGCTCTCCGTCGCCATTTTCGACGCATTTTGCCCCGCCGAGGCAGTGAGCGTGGCGAAGCAACGTCCATGGACGACGAAGAGAGGCCACCCAGCATTACAACGACTGTCCATTATTTGCATTCGACGGACCAGGCGCAAAGACAAACGCGTTGGGGCTTCGTGCTCGTATGGCGCAAGGTTGTGCAGCGGCTACGAGGGCGGGCGCGGCGGCGGGGTTCGGACAAACGCGCTGGCGCTTCGTGCTCGGATTCGGAACGACAGCGCGAAGGCGGTCACGACGGACCGGGCGCAAAGACACACTCGCTCGCGCGTCGTGCTCGTATTGGTCGTGATCGTATCGCGGCCTCGGGAGAGCCAGGGCGGAAAAGGCACACGAGCGCGCGCTTCGAGCTCGTATTGGTCGTGGTCGTAAGCCGGTTTCGGGAGAGCTGGAGCAGGAAAGACAAACGCGCTGGCGCTTCCTACGCGCATTCAGAGCGATAACGCGAAGGCGGTCACGACGGACCGGGCGCAACGACACACTCGCTCGCGCGTCGTGCTCGTATTGGTCGTGATCGTATCGAGGCCTCGGGAGAGCCAGGGCGGGAAAGGCACACGAGCGGACGCTTCTTGCTCGAATTGGTCGCGCACACGCGGACGTACATGGGACGCACACGCGGACGTGCACACACGCTGAAGTGCACGGTCCCCTGGATCAATTGACGACCGGGCGGTTCTGCATCCAAATTCGGAGAGGTTGGTACCACGCCCCCTGCATCCCAGCTAGACTCAATGCACTCCTGAGAATGAATCGAGTTGCGAAGGCAGCCAAACGGCCATCTCGGCTGCGTGGTGTGCCGTGGAGTTGTTCTCGTGGTCCGTGAGAGCGTGGAGAGGGTGCTGAGCGGGCTCAACGCCGGCGAGGTTCGCCTTGCGACAGGGCGTGACGTCGGCGGGCAACTGGCGCGTCTGTCGCACGCGGCGAACTCGGATCCTAACGGCGGGCGTCTTGTGGTCGTTGCGTGGGAACAACCGCCCCGCCATCCGCGGATGATCGAGGAAGCCCTCGACAGGTTGGCTGAAGCCGTGCTCTGGTTGTGGCCGGACTGGTACCTCCGGGCGCAGGACACGCTCGCGCTCGATTCGACATTAGATCGTCTCTGTGCCCGCAGTCGGCTCGCGGGCCTGGAGCGGCAGGTACTGCCGCACTGGCTCAAGCTCGCGGATCGCGCCTGCAGCGCCCAGCGAAAGCCACGATGGCCAGGGGAGTTCACAACCGAGACCGAGGCGCGCCAGCTTTCTCTCGCGCTTGGGGACTGCGATTGCCGGCTGGTTCTGGCCGTGGCGGAAGTCGACCAGGATGATCAGGCGCATCTGGTCGCGCTGGCGCGAACCGCGGAATCGCTCGCGCATGCGACGCGCCTGCCCGTTCTCGTGCTCGCGCCAGCGGCGGCCCTCGAATCTCGCGGGCTCGACAGCATCAGTTTCCAGTCGGTCCCTCTCGAAGAGGATCGCGTTGAGGAGTCGTACGCCCAGGCGAGCACGACGCCATCGCTGCCGGAACCAGCCCATTCAGGTGCGGAAACGGCCGGGGCGGCGAGAGCGACTCGACCCCATTCGCGACTCGTCGTCCAACCGATTGTGGGACGACCTCATCCCGCAAGTCCCGGCGAGCAGATTCTCTGGAACCGCCTGGAATCCGACGCGGAGCTCGCGGGTCTGTTTTGCTGCAACGCCTGGATCGAAACGAGCCTCAAGACGTTCCATCTCGTGGATTACATATGGTCGGAGGGAAAGCTCGTGGTTGAAGTCGACGGCTACCAGTGGCACGCGTCGCCCACTCAGTTTGCTCTCGATCGTCGCCGCGATTACGAGCTGCAACTGAGCGGCCATCTGGTGCTGCGCCTGCCTCATTCGGAGGTTCTCGCGGATCTGGAAGGCGCGGTTGAGAAGATCCGGCGCATGGTCCGTTACCGTTGCGCCCAGGGAGACTGAACATGGAATTCGTGCCAAGTCCGAAACAAACGCTCTTCCTGTGGCGGCTGCTCGTCGAGCCGGAAGGTGCGTTCCTTGCGCAGATCAAGCCGGAGCTGACCCCGACGGAGCGAAACCAGCTCGTGCAGGCGGAACTGATCGCGGTCGACAAGCGAAAGGCAACACCGAAGGCTCGGGCGACGAATCACGCTCACGCCACAGAGCAGGGTTGGAGCTGGATTGAGCGTCATCTGGACGCTCCGTTGCCCGTGCAGGGGGCGGCGGCGAACACGGTCCTGAGGAGGCTGCTTTTGCTTCTCAAGCCTCGAGTGGAAGCGAAAACCATAGCACTTGCGGACCTGCTGCTGCCTGTTGTGGAAGGATCGACCCCGCCCGCGCTGACGGTGCCTCCGGCTGAGTCTGTTGAGAGTGTTGCCTGCCGTATCCAGGAAGCATGCCGCCAGCTCACAGGAGGCGCACCGCATGGAGTTCGCATCCGGCTCGCCGAGCTGCGCTCGCTGTTGACCGATGTTCCGCGCAACCTGCTGGATGAATCACTGCTCGAGCTCGAGCGTACCAGCGCCGCGGCTCTGTATCCACTCAACGATCCGCGCGAGATCGAGCCCGCGGACGAGGCTGCCGCGATCGCCAGCTCCAGCGGAACGCCGCGGCACATTCTCTATCTTTCGCGGCCCTGACCGCCAGGCCCATCCGGACCAGGACGATCACCATGGCAGACCTTGATTTACCGCCGATCGCGGCCGCTTCCCCCAGGGATCTGGCCGCACTCCGCGCGATCAACTACGACTGGACGATGCCTCTTCGGAGCGTCTGGACCGATCCCCCATTCGACGCACCCGAAATCCACAGCGCCCTGCGCGAGGATGTTCAGGTTCGGCTCGGTGAGCTCGCGGCATCTGGCGCCCAGCAGTCTCCGCTTGGAATCCTGGTCGTCGGCGAGGCGGGGAGCGGCAAAACCCACTGGCTTTCGATCTGCCGCAAGGAAGCATTCGCCCGCGGATTTGGCTTCGTGCTGGTCGACATGACAGACGTCCGCTCGTTCTGGAACACGGTGCTCCAGGGCTATCTGGACTCGCTCCAGCAGGAGTATTCAAACGGACGGTTTCAGCAGTCGATCCTGCACGAACGGTTCCTGGGACAGTTCACGTTTACCAAACCGCTCGACTACGTGCTTGAGAGGCTGGAGACGCTGTCGGGCGAAAAGCTGGCGAAAACGATCTCGGACGTGATCAACGAGATGCGAAGGCGGAAGCCCATTGAAGCGACCCGGCATCACGACGTCATTCGGGCGATTCTGGCAACAACCTCGAACGACCCTGCGATCAATTCGGCGGGGCTTTCCTGGCTCAATGCCAACCCGGTCGATGACTCGATGCGCGCGTTGCTTGGCTTTGCGAAGGCGCCTGAGGATCCGATTCGGATTGTGAAGGGGCTCTCCTGGGTGATGAGTCTTTGCGGGCCGACGGTGCTGGCCTTTGATCAGCTTGATCCGATCGTGGCTCAACTTGATCCCGCGGCGCAGGCGCAAGGGCTGGCCCCAGACGCCGAGGCACAGACCGCACTGGCGATCATCCGCGAGATCGCGAATGGGCTGGCGGCCATGTTCGACCAGACATACCGAACGCTCACGGTGGTTTCGTGCCTTGAAGCGACGCTCAGCGCCCTGGAGCGGTATGCGATCCAGTCGTGGCGGCACCGATTTCACGAGCCTTTCACCTTAAAATCGATGAGCGGCGCAACCGCCGCGGCCGCGGTTCTGCGCCCGCGAGTCGCCGCGGGCTGTCAAAGCGTGGAGTTCGAACCTCCGACGCCTGTCTGGCCGGTCGCCGCCCGTGCTCTGGAATCAATCCAGGGGGTTACTCCCCGCGAATTGCTCAGGATCTGCAACGCGCATCGTGATCGCTGCCTGCGGGCCGGAATGGTCTCGCTGCTCGGGGATCTCAGTTCGGCGCATCCTTCCAAAAACCCGCCTCCCGCGCCGAGCTCCGCGCTTGACGACCAGTACGAGCGTTTCCGCCGCGAGTCGAAGCCAGATGCTCTCATGGACGAGGCGACCTCGGATGAAACCATGGCGCCGCTGATTCTGGCCGGCTGCCAGTGCCTGCTCACCGAGATCGACCTTCCGGATCATATCGACGCCGTGGTCGACGACTTCGCCGGCGGCAAGACGACCCGGCCGCTGCACGCAAGAATCCGACTCATCGATCATAGCGCGAACGATCGCGAGGAACACTTCTCGTTTCGCATTCTGGAACGGCGACAGGCGAATGCGTTCCAGGCACGGATGAAAGGCGTGCTCAACGGCTCCGGGATCGATCAGCGTCTTGCATTCCGCCATTGCGTGGTGTTGCGTACGCAACCGCTCCCCGGCGGCCCGACCACCCTGAAGCTGATCGAGGAGTTCAACAGCGCGGGCGGCCAATGGCATCCGCCTGGGCCGGACGAGGTGCGCTCGCTCTACGCGCTTTGGCAGATCCGAGCCTTGAACCCGCCTGGGCTCGAGGACTGGCTGAGATTGCGCAAACCCGCCTCCGCGCTGCCGCTTTTCACGCGCCACTGCATGCGGCTATTTGGATATGAGCATCCAATTGAGCCGCAACATCCCGGTCGGATCGAGGCTCCGCCGGCCGCACAATCGCCAACGAATCAACCGGCCACCGCGGCGACGAAACGGGGGGCGCCGTCCCAGCCGGCCGGGCTGACTCCCGATCCCCGGCCGACGACACCGCGCGTGATGCGGGATTCCATCCCGATCGGCGAGCGCACGCTCGGCGCGAGGTCCGAGGCGGTTTTCTTACCGCTTTCGCTCCTGGAAAAGCACACTGTCGTCCTGGCGGGCAGCGGTTCCGGCAAGACGACGCTCCTGCGCAGGATTGTGGAAGAAGCGGCACTGGCTGGTATTCCATCCATCGTCATCGACAGTGGCCGGGATCTCGCGGCGCTCGGCGATCGCGGCGGGGAGCGTGCCCAGGAACCAGGCGAGATTGATGTTTCCAGGCGGGACCAGTACCACGATTCCACGGACGTGGTGCTCTGGACCCCTGGACGCGAGGATGGCAATCCGTTGTTACTTGAACCCTTGCCGGATCTCTCGAGCCTGGCGTCTGACCCGAATGAGCTTCAACAGGCGATTGATGCCGTGGTGGACGGCCTTGCGTTCATGCTGATTCCAAGCAAGTCGGGAGCGGAGACGAAGCGGGGGATTCTGTCGCGAGTTTTGCGGTTTTTCGCCACGCGTGGGGCGGGTGGGCTCGAGGGCTTCATGACGCTCCTCAGCGAGCTCCCGCCCGAGGCCAGGCTCGGCATCGCGGGAGAGGCCAAGAAGGCCAGGGAGATGGGCGATATCCTCCGCGCGAAGCTTGAGACCAATCCCATGCTCCGGGGCCGGGGGATCGGCCTCGACCCTGCGCTGTTGTTCGGTGATGTCCCTGGCGAGCGCGCGGGTACGCGAATCTCGATCATTAGCCTGATCGGGCTGGCATCGACCGAGCTCCAGCAACAATTCCTGTACCAGCTTGGTATGTCGCTGTTTGCCTGGATTCGCCGCAATCCGCACCCTCCTGATCGATCGTTGCGGGGCCTGCTGGTCATCGACGAGGCGCGCGATTTTGTTCCCGCCCTGAAGTCCGTCCCCTCGAAAGCGAGCCTCCAGCTTCTCGTATCGCAAGCCAGGAAGTATCACCTCGGCCTGGTTCTCGCGACCCAGCATCCCAAGGAGATCGAAAACAAGGTGATTGGCAACTGTGCGACCCACCTCTACGGCCGCGCGGTCTCGCCAGCCGCCCTGAATGCCATTCGAGAGCTGCTGCGGGGTCGAGGCGGAGCGGCCGACGATGTGGCGACGTTACGGCCGGGACAATTCTATTTTTCCAACGCTGAGGCGAATCCGGCCGTGCCCGTGCGCATACAGACTCCCCGTTCACTTTCGCCGGATCGGGTCTACGAAGAGGAAGAGATTCTCGAAGCGGCCGCACGCTGCCGCCAGCGACTGCTTCGCCACGAGTGAATGCATTTACTGCCTGGCGAGTTCAGGATCGACTGGCGAGCGGCGTCACGAGAAATCCGACAGCACGTTAGAACCTTTGCCCATCTGCCGCATACAATTCGAGGATCGCGCGATCGGAGATCAGGAGGTAGCACGAGATGCCGTCGCGATTCTGGTCTGTGGTCATCCTGGTGTACTGGTCGATTGCGGCGTTCTGGCTATTCCGCGTGGACGTTCTGCCCGAGTTAACGCTTGTTTACCCGCCGGACCTGCGCGCGATCGCCGTGGCGGCGGATGCCGACCGCCCCACGCGCTGGAGCATTCTGGTTGTCGACGACCCCAAGGATCCATCATCGCGCCGGGCCGTGGGTGAGGCAGAGACCGCTACCGAGCGGAGCGCAATGGGCGGCTTCGTGCTCACGAGCCATGTGGACTTTGACGCCGGCGGGCTCCTGAGCGGGACGGCGTTTGCAAGCCGATCGACTTTGCGACTCCTGATCGATAGCCGCTACGACGTCGATCCCTCGGGCAATTTGATCAAGCTCAAGCTCGATGTCAAATCGCCGGGTGGTGCGGACGAGCCGATGATCGCAGTGCGGGGCGAGCGCAAAGGCCCGATCATGGAAATCACGAGCCGGGGTCCGCTGCCTCTCCTGAATCAGCGTTGGGCGTTCGATTACGAACCAGGAAGCGTGGTGCATGATTCTCTTCGCCCGCTCGATCGGCTGCCTGGCCTGCACGTTGGGCAACGGTGGGAGACGCGGATTGTCAATCCGTTCACCGGGCAGGTTGAGAAGGCGCGGGTGGAAGTTGCGGGGCGGAGCGTGATTCACTGGAACGGCGAGGCGGTGAGCGCTTTCGAGGTTGTGCAGCGGATTCCGCCGCTTACGGCCCGCACCTGGGTCCGCACCGACGGAGTCATTATCCGCCAGGAAGTGCCGTTTCCCATGACGCGTATCTTGCTTGAGCGCAGGCCGCCGAACGACACAGATTTGCCCGCGAGGATGCCATGATCGAGCTGCGGGGAGTCGTGAAGCGATTTGGCGCCAAGTGCGCGGTCGATCGGGTCAACCTGGAGGTTCGGCCGGGAGAACTGTTTGCCTTCCTGGGGCCCAACGGCGCTGGCAAGACGACTTCGATCAAGATGATTTGCGGGCTGCTCACGCCGAACGAGGGGGAAGCGCGTGTGGGGGGCATGCCGTCGTCGAGTCCCGCGGCAAGGCGCCTGCTCGGGTACGTGCCGGACCAGCCCTATCTCTATGACAAGCTGACGGGCCGTGAGTTTCTGCGTTTTCTGGTCGAGATGCACGACTTCGACCCTGCGCGGGGCGAGGCCAAGATCGAGGAGCTGGTCGCGACGTTCGAGATGGGAGACTTCATCGACGAGCTTTGCGAGAGTTATTCGCAGGGGATGAAGCAGCGCGTGGTTTTCGCCTCCGCGCTCGTGCATGAGCCGAAGGCGCTTGTGGTCGATGAGCCGCTGGTGGGGCTGGACCCTCGCAGCGCGCGGATTGTGAAGGACATGTTTCTGGCCCAGGCTCGCGCGGGCTGCGCGGTGCTGATGTCGACGCACTTGCTGTCGATTGCGGAAGAGCTGGCAGACCGCATTGGGATCATCGACCGAGGGCGCATGCTCGCGGTTGGCGGGCTTGCGGAGCTCCGTGAGGAGCTGCAGCATTCCGGGCCGCTCGAGGATCTGTTCTTGAAACTGACGGGCGAGCGAAGGATCGAGTCCTCGCTGAGCTCGGGCGGCCTGAACAACGGAACGCGGCCATGAGCGCAACTGCCAATCGGCTGGCAACCGCCGCCCAGATCACCAGGGCGGTCCCCGCGGCACAGACAGCGCGCGCCCTGCGCAGGCTGCGCTGGTATCTCACACGAAATACCGTCCACTCCGTCCTCATGGGCTCACGCCTGCGCCTGGGCATGATCGTCGCCTGCAGTCTGGTCTTCTGGGTCGGTCTGTTCGTTCTCTTCCTCGGTGGATTCGTCTTCATCGGACTCAATGATGCGTTCTTCCAATCCATCTTCGAGTATCTCTTCAGCTTGTTCTTCCTATCGATCCTGGTAATGCTCTTCTTTTCCGCGGGGATTCTTACTTACGCTGGGATCTTTCATTCGCGAGAAGCCGCTTTCCTGCTCACAACTCCCGCCACACCGGACCGCATCTTCGCCTACAAGTTCGTCGAAGGCGTCGGCCTGTCGAGCTGGGGCTTCTTCTTACTTGGCAGCCCGCTCATGGTCGCCTACGGCATCACGGTCCGTGCGCCCGAGGCGTTTTACGCCATGTTTCTCGTGTTCCTGCTGATGTTTGTTTTGCTGGCGGGCAGTCTGGGGTCGATTGCGGCGATCCTGGTGGCGAACATCTTTCCCCGGCGGCAAAGGACGGTGCTGGCGACCGGAGTCGTGATCACGATTCTGCTCATCACCGCGCTTGCAAGCCGGCTCATGCGGACGCCGGGAGAGATGCTTTCGTCGGACTGGCTAGGGAATCTCCAGAACCGTCTTTCGTTCTGCCAGCACCCCTTGCTTCCGAGCCGCTGGATGGCGGCGGGGCTGCTCGCGGCGGCGAAGGGAAGCTGGTCCAGCACGGGATATTACCTGCTGATTCTTTCCGCGCACGCGGGCCTTGCGTATCTGGCCGCCGCAGCGATGGCACGCGACCTACTGTTTCGCGGTTATAACCTGGTCCAGGGAGGCAAATCGAGCCGTCGCCGGTGGGGGATGCAAGCGCTCGATGCCATCTTCCACCGCGTCTTCTTCTTCGTGCCGCGGCCGATCCGACTGCTTTTGCTCAAGGACCTGCGTTCGTTTCGGCGTGATCCAGCGCAGTGGTCGCAATTCCTCATCTTCTTCGGCCTGCTCGCGTTCTACTTCCTGAACATCCCACGTCTCGGATACGCCGTGCAAAGCCCCTCCTGGCGGATCATGGTAAGCTTTCTCAATCTCGCGGTGACCGCCCTCATTCTTTCGACCTTTACCAGCCGGTTCATCTTCCCGCTGCTTTCGCTCGAGGGGCGTAATTTCTGGGTCCTGGGACTTTTGCCGGTCGCACGCAGCCAGATTCTCTGGGGTAAGTTCGCGTTTTCGGTGGGTATTTCGCTTGGCGCGACCGAAGGGTTGGTGCTGCTCTCCGACCTGATGCTGCAAATGTCGCCGTCGATGATCGCGCTTCACCTGGCGATGGTCGCGGTTCTCTGCGCAGGACTGTCGGGGATCTCGGTCGGCCTGGGCGCCCGCTTGCCAAACCTGCGTGAAACGGACCCCTCCCGCATCGCCATCGGCTTTGGCGGCACGCTCAACCTCCTCGTGAGCCTGGTCTTCATCCTCTCGGTTGTGACAGCACTCGCTGTGCCGTGCCACCTTTACTATCTAAGCCTGGAACATCCGGAATCGGCCAGTCTTGCACTTTCGCACCAGGGCATCCGCACCTGGTTATTCGTGGCGATGGCGGGGAGTTTGGCGATCGGGGTCGCGGGTACTGTGCTTCCACTGCGGATTGGAATCAAGGCGTTCGAGCGACTCGAGTTCTAGCCCACGCCCCGTGTGCCAGCTTCCGGGTAAGGTCCAGGTGATCTTGCTGGA
>DAIDHX010000286.1 GCA_027451885.1 Planctomycetales bacterium | reverse complement strand
GCCTGGCTGGTGAACGCCCAGGACTGCGAATGGGCCGGGCGCGACAAACCTGACCGCGACATGAAGGCCGGCAAGACGCTCCGCCTCGAGCGCGGGCTCGCCGAGCTTGAATTCGAGAAAGGCGCGCGGGTGATCCTCCAGGGTCCGGCGGTGCTCGAGCTCGTTTCGCCGGGAGTGGCCCGGCTCGTCGCGGGCTCGCTGACCGCGCGGGTGCCGCCTGACGCACGCGGGTTCACCGTGCTCGCTCCCGGCGGCAAGGTGGTCGATCTCGGTACTGAGTTCGGTCTCTCGGTCGCCAGCCAGGATTCCTCGATGGTCCGCGTCTACAGCGGCGAGGTTGTGGCCTATCCCCTTGATCGCAATCGCGGCGTGACCCTGCATCAGGATCAGGCCGCCCGGATCGACGGCCGCAGGGTCGATGTCGACGCGCCGATTGCCGCCTGGGAAGACGCATCGCTGCCGCGCACGCTCCATCCTCGGCCCCTGGCCACGCCCCGGTCGATCCTGCTCGATTTCTCCAAACCGGTCCCCGGCACGCTCCGCGATCGCCATGGACTCGGCATCGGGCTCTCGCACCGGCTGCCGGGCACCGGCTCGCTCCTGCCGCCGAGCGATCCCAATCTCACCCTCCTCGTCGATCCCCCCGCGCTCGCACTCGCCTCCACCCGCAGCGACCTCAACACTCAGGAACACATGCAGACCGGAGAGTACCTTGGCTTCCGGCTCCGCGACCTGGGCTTCACTGGCCTTGAGGATTTCGAGCTCTCGGCCGTGATCCCCAAGATTCCAGGCTTCGAGGAAGTCGGCCAGTTCGGCCTGTACGCTGGACCCCGGAGCAACCAGAACATCCGCGGCGGGCTGATCCGCCGCTCGCAGCCCAAGGTCTATCGCGCCTTTCTCGTCAACAATCACGACGGCGTCGACGTCGACATCCACGAGGTCGGACTGACCACCACCGGAGACGATCTGCGGCTCCTGCTCAGGCGCAAGGACGGGCGTTATGCGCTTGAGGTCGAGAATCTCACGCGCAAAAGCTCAAGCACCCTTGCCATCGCCCATCCGGCGTATCTCGATCTCGAAAACGACCTGTATGTCGGCCTCTTCGGCGCCAATACCCAAAGCGAGCTGTCGCGGACCCTCACCATCCGCGAGGTGCGCTTGACGGTCTGGACGATCCAGCCCGATCCGCCGACAATGTCCGAATCACCGCGTCACTAGAATTCAATAGCGATCGCGCTTGAGCCTGCCGGTGTCGCAGGGAAAGCGTCACAGACCTGGTTCCAACCGGAGACTGCAAACCCATGCTTCGCACCGTTGTCGCGCTTGTTTTCCTGGCGGCGCTGGCGGGGAATCCCGCGGCTCGGGGGGAGGATTCCCAGGCGCCCAGGCTCAAGGTCCTCTTTCTGGGGGATCGCGGGCACCACGATCCAGCCGACCGGGCCGCGCAGATCGCGCCGGTGCTTTCGACCCGCGGCATCGCGGTGACCTACACCGAGCGGATGAGCGACCTGAATCCCGAGACCCTGGGGCGGTACGACGCGATCCTCATCTATTCCAACGAAACGCGGATCACGCCCGAGCAAGAAAAAGCGCTCGTCGATTATGTGGAGAACGGCGGCGGCTTCGTGCCGGTTCACTGCGCTTCGTATTGCTTTCTGAATTCTGACAGATACCTCGCGCTCGTGGGGGCGCGGTTTCAGCGCCACGGCACGGGCACCTTCGAGGTCAAGAACGTCTCCCCTCTGCACCCCATCATGAAGGGTCTCGCGCTCTTTCGGACCTGGGATGAGACCTACGTTCACGAGAAGCACAACGAGAAGGACCGGGTGGTGCTCGAGACGCGGGGCGAGGGGGCGCGTGAGGAGCCCTGGACCTGGGTGCGCACCCAGGGCAAGGGCCGCGTGTTTTACACGGCCTACGGCCACGACGGCCGCACCTGGCAGAACCCCGGCTTTCACGACCTGCTCGAGCGTGGCATCCGCTGGGCCGCGCACAAGGGGGATGTGTTCGACAGCCGCCCGAAAGTGGCAGCCAGCGCCCCGGGGTTCGCCTTTCAGGACACCGGCGTCGACGTGCCCAATTATCTGCCCGGCCAGCAGTGGGGCACGCAGGGCGCGCCGATCCGCAAGATGCAAAAACCGCTCGCGCCCGCGGACTCGCTCAAGCACATGGTCGTGCCCCATGGCTTCGCCGTGAAGCTCTTCGCCGCCGAGCCCGAAATCTACAAGCCGCTCTGCATGGCGTGGGACCACCGCGGCAGGCTCTTCATCGCCGAGAGCGTCGACTATCCCAACACCAAGAACCGCCAGGGCCAGGGGCGCGATCGCATCACCATCGTCGAGGACGCGGACGGCGACGGCAAGGCCGATACTTACAAGGTCTTCGCCGAGGGGCTCAACATCCCCACCTCGCTGGTCTGCGCCAATGGCGGCCTGATCGTGCTCCAGGCGCCCGACACCCTCTTTCTCAAGGACGATAACGGCGACGACAGGGCGGATACGCGCAAGGTTCTCTTCACAGGCTGGGGCATCGGCGACACCCATGCCGGGCCCAGCAACCTGCGCTACGGCCTCGACAACTGGATCTGGGGCATCGTGGGGTATTCCGCGTTCCGCGGCACGGTGGGAGGCGAGGATCACCGCTTCGGCCAGGGGCTCTATCGCTTCAAGCCCGACGGCTCGAAGCTCGAGTTCATCCGCTCCACGACCAACAACTCCTGGGGCGTTGGATTCAGCGAGGACGGGCTTGTCTTCGGCTCGACCGCCAACGGCTGCCCGAGCGTCTACATGCCGATCCCGAACCGATTTTATGAATCGGTGCGCGGCATGGCGCCCCGGGTGCTCCAGATGATCACGCCCAATTATGATTTCTTCCCGATCACGGACCAGGTGCGGCAGGTGGATCACCACGGCGGCTTCACGGCCGCCGCGGGGCATGCGCTTTACACAGCGCGGGCGTATCCGCGGGAATACTGGAACCAGACGGCGTTCGTGACCGAGCCGACGGGCCACCTTGCCGCCACGCTCACGCTTGAGCGCAAGGGGGCGGACGTGAAGGCTTATTACGGCTGGAATCTGCTTGCCAGCGACGACGAATGGACAGCGCCCATCGCCGCGGAAGTCGGGCCTGACGGCCAGGTGTGGGTGATCGATTGGTACAACTACATCGTGCAGCACAATCCCACGCCCCGCGGCTTCAAGACGGGCGCGGGGGCCGCGTACGAGACCCCGCTGCGTGACAGGACGCACGGGCGGATTGTGCGCGTGGTGTACGAGGGATCGAAGTCCGTGGCGTGGCAGCCGCTTGATCCGGGCGATCCGGACGCGCTCGTGGCGGCCCTGGCGGCCGACAACCAGCTCTGGCGGATGCATGCGCAGCGATTGCTGGTGGAGCGGGGCAAGCTCGACGTGGCGGCGAAGCTGATCGCCCTGGCCGCGGATCGATCGGTCGATGCGGTCGGTCTGAACGTGGGGGCGATCCATGCGCTTGGCACGCTTTCGGGCCTGGCCGCGCGCACGGGGGACGCGGCCGCGCTCAAGCAGGCAGCGCTCGCCTGCCTGGACCATCCCTCGGCCGGTGTGCGCAGAGTGGCGCTTGAGGTCCTGCCGCACGATGCCCCCGCCGCGCGCACGATTGCGGAATCGAAGCGGCTGACCGATCCCGACGCCCAGGTGCGGCTGGCCGCGCTGCTCGCGATCGCTGAGTCCGCACCCTCGCCCGAGACGGCGGCCGCGCTCGCCGGCATGATCCGCTCCCGCAGCCTCGCGGGCGATCGTATCCTCACCGATGCCGCCACGGCCGCC
>DAIDHX010000285.1 GCA_027451885.1 Planctomycetales bacterium | reverse complement strand
GCTCGCGGCCGCGCCCAATCCCAGCCACCCTGGCGAAACGGCGATCCTGACCGCCAGCGTGCGCACCCGCACCGCGCCCGTGGCCGGGGGCTGGGTGATGTTCTTCGAGGACGGCCGGATCATCGCCACGGTGCCGGTCTCGGACGGCCTGGCGGCCGACGCGGTCGCGCTCCCCAGCGTGGGCGCATACTCGTTCCAGGTCGCTTATAGCGGGATCGGCGCCAACCAGCCCTCCGCAAGCGCGGTCGTCACCCAGACCGTGACGCCCTATGGCACAACGACCGCGCTGGCGACCGCGCCCAATCCGTCTGGGTTTGGCGCGGGGGTGATGCTCGAGGCCGTGGTCGAATCCGCCGCGGGTCCCGTGGCCGCGGGTGTTGTGGCGTTCCGCCGCGGCAGCCAGCTCCTGGGCGTCGTCCCCGTGGATGCGGGCGGAATCGCGCGGCTGGGCGTGGCAACGCTCCCGGTGGGAATCGCGCGGATCCAGGCCGTCTACCAGGGCAGCCCCAATGATCTGAGCTCCGTCAGCACCGTCTACGCCCAGCGCATCGTTGCCGCGGCAACGGCCACCACGCTGGAGTTGACCCGCTTCCTGACGCGCAAGGGCCAGCTTCGATACGAGCTCATTGCCACCACGTCCGCGCCCGGATCGCCCGGCTTCGCCCCCTCGGGCGCCGTGGGGTTCAAACGCAACGGCCGCCTGATCGGCCAGGCGCGGATGCGCGCCGGCCGCGCTGTGCTTGTGACCGGGCCCCGCTTCGTGCCCATCGGGGCCTTCGTCGCGGTCTATCGCGGCAGCAAACAATTCCGGGCCAGCGCCTCAGGCCCGCTCGCCGCGCAAACGCAAGGTTGATCCGCGACACGCCCGCCCGCCCGCGCCACGCCCGGTCTCGCCCCGGCGAAGGGTTGCCGCGCGCGGGTGCGCCTGGCAGACTTGAGCACACGAGTGCGAGGAGCAAAAATCCCACCAGCCAGGAGACGAGATGATGAATCAGCGGACGTGGGTCGCGGTCTTATGCTTGGGATTGGCGGCTGGGGGATGGAGCCAGGCATCCGCGCAAACGCCGGCCCAGTTCACGGAAACGGCGGCGTTCGCGGCGTCCCATCAGAACCGTGACGGCGGCTTCAGCGAGACCAGGGGGGGCGCGTCGACCCTGGGCGCAACCAACGCCGGCCTGCGCGTGCTCAAGCATGTGGGCGGCTCGGTGCCGGACGTGCTTGCCTGTATTCGCTTCGTGAAATCGTGCCAGGACGCGAGCGGCGGATTCGCCTCCCGCCCCGGCGGCAAGCCGGACACCATCACAACAGCGGTCGGGCTGCTCGCGGCCGGCGACCTGAAGATCGCGGATGAGGCCATGGTCAAGGCCGCCGTCGCTTACATGGGCGAGCACGCCCGCCAGTTCGAGGAAGTGCGAATGGCCGTCGCCGGGCTCGAGGCCGTCCCCGCCAAATCCCCCGACTTCCCCCGCTGGCTCGAGCAGTTAAAGGGCATGCGCAACGCCGAGGGGACCTGGGGCGAAGGCCCCGCCGCCGCATTCGCCACCGGGGGCGCGGCCGCCGCGATCCTCCGCATGGGATTCACGCTCGACGATCACGCCCGCATCGCCGCCGTGCTCAAGAACGCCCAGCGCGAGGATGGCGCATGGTCCAAAGACGCCGGACCCTCCGATCTCGGCAGCACCTACCGCATCTTGCGGGCGCTCTACATGATGAAGGAAACCCCCAGGGTCGAGCCCTTGCTCAAATACATCGCCGCACGCCGCAACAGCGACGGCGGCTACACCATGAAGCCCGGAGGCCCAAGCAGCCTGGGCGCAAGCTATCTGGCCACCATCGCCATCCGCTGGCTCCGACTGCTCACAGGCGCGGAGGCCGTCGTCGAAACCGCCGGCTTCACCCCGCTCGCAACCAGCACCAATCTCGACGAATGGCAAGGCGAAAAGTCGTACTGGAAGCTCGAGGGAACCACGCTCACCGGCCGCTCCCCAGGGCTCGCACACAACACCTTCCTGGCGACAAAACAGACCTACGCCGACTTCGTCCTCAAGATGGACTTCCGGCTCGAAAACGGCGCGGGGAACAGCGGCGTCCAGTTCCGCAGCGTCCTCGCCCCGCCCCACGAAATGTCCGGCTTCCAGGCCGATATCGGCGAAGGCTACTGGGCCTCGCTCTACGACGAATCCCGCCGCAACAAAACCCTCGTCGCCGCCAGTCCCGAGGCCATCCACGCCCTGCGCAAAAACGGCTGGAATCACTACGTCATCCGCGCCATGGGCAACCACATCACCCTCGCGCTCGGCGGACGCACCGCCGTCGACTACCACGAAACCGATCCCACGATCGCCCCCGACGGCCTCATCGCCGTCCAGCTCCACGCCGGCGGCCCCATGCGAGTCGAATTCAATAACCTGATGATCCAGCCCTTGCCCACCCCAGCACCCCAGTCCGCCGCAGGGCACGGCTTCCAGCAAAGGACCGTGGCCGCCGACGACGGCGACCGCAAATACACCCTCTATGTCCCCGACGCCTACGACGGCTCAAAGCCGTTCCCAGTCATCCTCTTTCTGCACGGCTCGGGCGAACGCGGAAACGACGGCGCTGCCCCAGCCAGGGTCGGTCTCGGCCCCGCCATTCTCAAACGCGGTGGAATCCCCGCGCTCGTCCTGTTCCCCCAGGCCAGGCGCACCTGGGCCGCCGACTCCCCAGATATCAAGGCCGCCCTCAAGGCGCTTGACGACGTCTCCGCACACTACAAAATCGATCCCAAACGCGTCGTCCTCACCGGACTCTCGATGGGCGGGCGCGGAAGCTGGGAGCTCGCCGCCCTGCACCCAGAACGGTTCGCCGCCTGCCTCCCCATCTGCGGCCCAGGCAGCCCCGAGAAGGTCGACGCCCTCCGCGCCTTGCCCATCTGGGCCTTCTGTGGCGATGAGGACCGCGTGCAAACCCTGCACAACATGCGCACCATGGTGGATTCCCTCATCCAAAAGGGCGCCCAGGCACGCGTGACCGAGTACCGCGGCGTCGGCCACAATAGCTGGGATCGAGCCTACAACGACCCCGCCGTCATCGACTGGATGCTGGCGGCTCAAAAGCCCTGAGGCCAGACCCTCGCGGGCCTGTTTCGATTGAGTCAGAATCGATCCGGCGGTATTCAAGGAGTCAAGGAGCATGAGGCGTACGCTCGCGCTTGCAACGGCGTGCCTGGCGGGAATTGTACTGGGAGCAGGGCAGGAGCCCGATTCACGGCCGCTCGTGGTCCGAGGCCGAATCGCGCTTTCGCTCGCGGGCGCCCGCGCTGTGATCGCCGGCGCGGAGGCCAGGGCAGTCGCGCTCGGCGTGAAGGAGAACATCGCGGTCGTGGATGAGGGTGGTCATTTGCTCGCATTTGTGCGCATGGATGGCGCGCGGCCCGCGAGCGCATCGACCGCGATCACCAAGGCCGAGAGCGCGGCCACCATGCGGCAGGCGACGGGGCCCGTGACGAGCGGCGGGCGCCCGCCCGATCCCTTGCTCAATCTGTCGCTCCAGAACGCGGCCGAGGCGTCTGGCGGCAAGATCACCACGCTCAAGGGGGGCGTTCCCATCAAGGTCGACGGCCAGATCATCGGCGCCATCGGCGTGGGGGGCGCAACCGGCGAGCAGGACGCCCAGGTGGCCGAGGCCGGCGCGGAGCGGCTGATCGCCGATCTCGCCAGGGTCGCCCCCTCACCGCCGCGCTGAGCCTCTCGATCCCCCCAGCCCACTCACAAATCCAATCGCGCCCCGCCCCGCAGCGCCCCGCAGCGCTCCCCTGCGCGCCAGGGCTCGCTCACGATCTACCAAACCCTGATCCCCCCTCAGCCACGCACGCTCCAGGCCAGCCCCGGCGGCACTCCCGTGCGCACGCCCAGGCCAGAACACCCAGGCGCACACCCTGGCCGCACACCCGCGCCCGGATACAACCCATGCATGTACGCCCCAATCCAAATTTCGCCAGCTCCCCGACTCTGTTCTAGACTGCTAGCATTGCTCGCGAATCCTGGAAAATCCCTCGACTCACGCGCTGGAGAATCGTGGGCGCCCAGGGAACGCACAATCGCGGAAATCGAGACTCGCGTCAGGAATCGGTTCGCTCGGGAGCACGTGGCAAGCGCAACGGCCGGAGAGATCGCAAATCCCCCGCCGGTCGGAGGTTCCAGGCTCCCGAAAGAGATTGAGAAACCCCCATGATGGATGTCATTGCGCGGACGTTCGACCCCTCGGGATTCCCCAGACGCTGGGATTGCGGCGATTGGTCGGACACACTCGGCTGGCTGCACATCGTCTCAGATCTGGGGATCTGGGGCGCTTACCTGGCAATCCCCTTCGTCCTCCTCTACTTCGCCCACGGCCGCAAGAACCTCCCCTTCCGAGGCATCTTCACCCTCTTTGGTGCTTTCATCCTGGCCTGTGGCGCAACCCATCTCCTCGAGGCCGTCATCTTCTGGAGGCCGGTTTACCGCTTCGCCGGCCTGCTCAAGTTCATGACCGCCTGCATCTCCTGGGCAACGGTCTTTTCACTCGTCTGGGTCACACCCCGCGCGCTTCGCATGCGCTCGCCCGAAGAGCTCGAACGCGAAATCCTCGAACGCCGCAAGGCCGAACGCGAGGCCGCTCGATTCGCCGAACGACTCCAGGCCACCAACCAGAAACTCATCGAATCCGAACAGCAAAAAAGCAACCTCATCGCACGCGTCTCCCACGAGCTCCGCACCCCGCTCACACTCATTCTCTCCCCGGTCGAATCGCTCCTCGCCGGTGAGCAAGGCCAGCTCCGTTCCGCCGAACGCACCAGCCTGCGCACCGTCCACAACAACGCGGTTCGCCTCCTCCAGATGGTCACAGGCTTGCTCGATCTCTCCAAGCTCGACTCCGGCGAAATCGAGGTCAAACGCGAGCCCATCCAGCTCACCGAGCTGACCCAGTCGATCCTCCACGACTTCCACCGCGTCATGGAACAACGCAGCCTCTCCGTCCGCTTTCGAAGCAACCCCGAGACCATGTGGGTCGCGATCGATCGCTACCTCTACGAGCGCATCGTTTTCAACCTGCTCTCGAACGCGGTGAAGTTCACCCCCGCCGGCGGCTCGATCGCGGTCGAGCTCAATGCCGAGGGGGATCGCGTACGCCTGGCTGTCTCCGACACCGGGATCGGCGTCGCCGACCAGGACTTGCCCTATCTTTTCGAGAAGTATCGCCAGGTGGATAGCTCGTCGACCCGGCGGTTCGAGGGGACCGGGCTCGGCCTGGCGCTTGTGAAGGAATTCGCCGGCCTGCTGGGGGGCGCGGTCTCGGTGACCAGCACGCTCGGCAAGGGAAGCACCTTCGCCGTCGAGCTCCTGGCCCAGCGCACCTGCGCGGGTGACACCCCCACCCTGGATCGGCCTCACGCCTTGCCCACGCGCAGATACTCGCCAGGTCTCGAGTTCGAGCCCGAGCTGCCGCCCGAAACCGGCGACAAACCCCGCGTGCTCGTTGCCGAGGACAACCCCGAGCTCGCCGCCCATATCGCCGAGCTGCTCAGGCCCACCTACGCCGTTGCGATCGCCAGCGACGGCGAACGGGCGCTCGAAATCATCCGCGAATGGTCTCCAGACCTCGTCCTCTCCGACGTCATGATGCCCAGACGCGACGGCCTTGACCTCTGCAAGGCCATCAAAACCGATCCCTGCACCTCACGCGTGCCCGTCATCCTGCTCACTGCGCTCATTCAGCGCGAGGCGCTCATGCGCGGCTGGGAAGTCGGCGCGGATGAATATCTCTTCAAACCATTCCACCCCAGGGAGCTCCTGACCCGCGTCCGCACCCTGCTTTCCGCCGCCGAGGAACGCCACCGCGTTGAGATCGCCCTCGCCAACATGAGCGTCGAGCTCGAACGCCGCGTCCGCGAACGCACCGCCGAGCTCGCCGCCATCCAGGCCGACCTCAAGCAGGCCGACCGCCAGAAGGATGAATTCGTCGCCACGCTGGCTCACGAGCTTCGAAACCCCCTCTCGGCCGCACGCAACTGCATCCTGGTCGTCAAGGAAGCACCCAACGAACCCGCGCTCGCCCACGAATTCCTCGCCATGGCCGATCGCCAGACCGAGCAAATGAGCCGCTTGCTCGACGACCTGCTCGATGTCACTCGCATCCGCCAGGGCAAAATCAGCCTCAAACGCAGACTGCTCGACCTCGGCACCCTGGTCGCCCAGGTCGTGGCCGATCGCCGCATCCTGCTCAACGCACGCGCCATTCGCGTTGAGGTCATCCGCCCTGAAAATCCCTTGCTGGTCTCGGTCGACCCCGTTCGCATCGAGCAAATCGTGGGCAACCTGCTCGATAACGCCGTCAAGTTCTCCGAGGAAGGAACCGCGGTCGAAATCCATCTCGAACGCGACCCGGCCAACGCGATCATGCGCATTTGCGATCAGGGAACGGGCATCCCTCCCGATCGCCTCGAACACATCTTCGACCTCTTCGTCCAGGAACCTTCCACGGGCGATCGAAGACAGACCGGCATCGGAATCGGACTCACGCTGGCACGCAAGCTGGTGGAGCTCCACGGCGGCTCGATCTCAGCCACAAGCCCTGGGATCGGGCAGGGGAGCGAATTCACCGTACGCTTGCCGATCGCCACCCCATCCGAGCGAATTCTCGCCCGACCCAATGGCAAATTCGGCCACGTCAAGCGCAACCACGAACGCCACCGAGTCCTCGTGGTCGATGACAACATCGACTCCGCGCGCAGCCTCGCCATGCTCCTCGGCCTGGTCGGCCAGGATGTTCGCTCAGCCTATGACGGCGAGTCCGCGATCGAGCTCGCAAGAGACTTCAAGCCCGAGCTCGTCCTGCTCGACATCGGCATGCCAGGCATGGACGGCTACGAAGTTTGCCGCACCCTGCGCACCAAAACCGGCCTCGCCAGCGAGACCATCGTCGCGCTCACGGGCTGGGGCCAGGACGAGGACCGCAACCGCTCCATGGACGCCGGCTTCTCACGGCACCTCGTGAAACCCGTCGAGCCCGACGCCATTCACGACCTGCTCGCCCGGCTCGATGAACGCGCGAACTCGACCCAGGCCGCTCCTGCTCCCCACGCCCGCGTCTAAACCCTCAGCCGTGCTCCCCACCGGCCCGCCTCAAACCGGCGTCCAGCCCTCCACCACACCCGTGCGCTGAGCAGGCGCCTTCGCCGCCGCAAGTGCGTCCGCCACCACCGACTCCAGCACCGCGATGTACTCCAGAAACTTCCGCTTGCCCAGCGGCGTGATCCGGCACAGCGTCTGCGGCCGGTTGCGATGCACTCCCTTCCAGATCTCAATGTAGCCAGCCTCGTAAAGCACCTGCAAATGCCGGCTCAAATTGCCGTCGGTAAGCTGGCAAAACTCCTTGAGATCCGAAAACACAAGCCCCTTCGGCCGCGAAACCAGCGACGTCATGATCCCCAGCCGAGCCTTCTCATGAAACACACGCTCGAGCCCCTCATAGGCAAAACGCCCGCTGGCTTCCTCCGGCTTCGATTTATCGTGCGTCACCATCTCGCTCCAGTGCCAGGTAGAGAATCGCGGCGGCAAGAAACTGACCCACGCAAAACGGCACGGCCATCGCCGCGGGTGCAAACGCAACCCTCGGCGCCAGCCCCAGAACCACACACCCCGAACCCAGGTAAAACAACGCAACAAACCGCGTCGGCCGCGGCAATACACGCAGCGAAGCGAAAATCCCCAGGCTGAAAAAAACCTGCCACAAACCCGGCAGAAGTCCCACGCTCCCAGGCGCGGAGCGCACGATCACCAGCGTCACAAGCGCGCCACAAACCAACGGCGGGAAGAATAAATTCAACGCAGCCGCCGTCACCGCCGGAAACCACGGCGATGCCTCCCGCCAGTGCCGAATCGCCATCTCAACCCCAAGCGCGACCAGACTCACTCCCGCCGCAATCACCCAGAGCGCAAGATACCCGCCCACCTCCGTCGCGGGATCCTCCAGCCACACCGCCTGCACCACCCCAGCACCAAGCGCAACCAGTCCCGAAAACGCCACAGGAAGCGCCCGGTAACCACGGTAGAGCTCCGCACCCGCCAGCCGCGAGCGAATCTCCGTTATCTGCGTCAACGCCTCCCGCAACTCCATGCCGCTCCCTCCACAACACCACCCAGCAGACACGCGCTTTCGCTTTGCAATGTAAAGCCTTTGCGCGCAACCTGTCAAGCGATCGATCCCAACCACCCCAAACCCCCGCGCGAGCACGACCAATAGGACCACGACCAATACGACCACGAAGCGCCCGCTCGTGTGTCTGATTTAGCGTGGCGGATTGCAGGTGAGAGGAGGATCGGGACGGCCAGGCGGGCAAGACCCGCGAGGGGACCCTTCGTGCCCGCATTCGCCCCGGCAAC
>DAIDHX010000284.1 GCA_027451885.1 Planctomycetales bacterium | reverse complement strand
CGTGCGGCCGAATTCGCCGCAGCACAGCACGATCGTGCGATCGAGGAGCGACCTGCGCTTCAGGTCGCGGATGAGCGCGGCGAACGCCGGGTCGAGCTCCTTGAGCCTGGCCTTGTGGGTCTCGTGATTATTCTTATGCGAATCCCAGCCGCTGAGCGTGACTTCCACGCAGCGCACGCCGACTTCGATCAGCCGCCGGGCGGCCAGGCAGCCGCGTCCGAAGGCGCTATCGCCGTATTCGGCAACGAGGTCGCGGGGCTCGGCGGTGACGTCAAAGGCGCGGAGCTGTTCCGTGGACATCATGGCGCGGGCGCGGGCGGTGGTTTCGCGGTGCAGCGTGGCCTGCACCCGGCTCGATCGGCCGCGGGCGAATGCGCGCTCGACCACGTCCAGGTCGCGCACCCGGTTCGATTCACGATCGCCGGTGATGAGCGACTTCACGTCGGGGAGCTCGCCGCGGGGGTCGTCAACCTGGAACGCGTCGTACTCGCCGCCGAGCATGCCGCCGCGGCTGGGCCAGCGGCCGGTGAGAATCGAGATGTGGCGGGGAATGTCGGTCCCGGCGGGGGGCAGCTCGTGGCACGCAATCGCGCCGATGGCGGGGTGAACCACCGTGGGGTCCGGCCGGTAGCCGGTCTTCATCAGATATGTTCCGCGCTCGTGATCCCCCTCCTTGCTCACCATCGAGCGCACCAGCGCGATCGAGCCCATCTCCTCGGCCACGCGCTCGAGCCCCGCGGCAAGCTGGATGCCCTTCACCGCCGTCGGGATCGCCCGGGTTCCGGCCGCGATTCGGGTATCGGGGTGCGGGTCGAATGTTTCGAGCTGGCTGGGCGCGCCGTCGAGCCACAGCAGAATGAGCGACCGCGCCCTGGCGGGCGCGCGCTCGGCATCCTGCGCCAGCAGCCGCGCGACCGGCGTCAGCCACGACAGCCCCGCGAACGCCAGAAGCTGGCGGCGATCGAGCAGGAGCGAGCCCGAGGAGCGGATGATCATGGCGGCCTCAGTGGTTCCAGGAGAACTCGGTCGTGTTGGCGAGCGTCCAGAAGAGGTCGGAGAGACGCTCGCGGCGGAGCTTATCGCGCGTGCCCGCCAGCCGGGCCGTGAAATGCTCGAGCTCATCGCGCGCCGGCCTGCGGGTGAGCACCGTCAGGTACGCCAGCTCCACGGCGGTGCGATCATCGGGCGCCAGGTTGGCGATCCGCGACGACGCGCTGAAGAACCCCGCCTCGAGCTGCTCGCGCGAGAGCTTGCCGTTCATGAGCAACAGCCGCTGCGGGATCGTGCCGCCGTGGACGTCGAATTCATCCTCGCCCAGGTCGCCGTAACGCTTCACGAAGTCGTTCACGCCGGTGAAGCGGCCCAGCCGCACCAGCCAGTGCGACTGACCGTCGAGCGTGGTGTTTGACGCTTGCTGGAACAGGCTGCCGGCAACCTGCTCCGGGCGCAGACGCGTCATCGGAAACACAGCCCAGCATTCTTCGCGGCCTTCGGACGCCGTGTCGTCCCCCTCGCTCTCGAGGTGGAACGCCTGGGTCGCGAGGATTGTGCGAAACAGCCGCCTCAGGTCGCGCCCGTGCGCGGTGAAATCGGCGGCGAGAATGTCGAGAGCAGGGGGGACGGATTCGGCCGAGGCGATGTCATCGATGGGCGCGACCAGCGGCTTGCCGAACACAATCGCCCAGACGCGATTCACCACCGCCCGATCCACTGCGCGATTGGCGGGGCTCGTCAGCCAGGTCGCGAGCCGGGCGCGGAGCGGCCCGTCCTCAGGCAGGAGCTCGGGCTGAAACGGCACCCGCGGGGCCACGGGGACAGGCTTGTTCGTCCTGCGGTCGAGCGGCTGGTAGTCGTTCTCCGGCCAGTCATGCACGCCCCCCAGGTTGGAATGCACCGCGCCAAAGAAGGCCGAGAGACCGCGGAAGTCGTCCTGCTTCCAGGGCTGGAAGGGATGATCGTGGCACTGGGCGCAATCGATGCGCACGCCGAGCATCGCCCGCGCCACCCGCGCGCCCAACCGCTCGGGCGTCGGCCGCTCGGTTTTCTCGTCACGCGTCACGGTGATGAAGTTCACCGGCGGATCGTCGGTCCAGAAGCCGTCGTCGGCGATCATGGCGCGCAGAATCGCGCCATAGGACCGATTTTCGTGGATCGCGTCCCCCAGCCAGGCGACGAAGCGGCGGCGGCGAAAGACAACGAACGGCCCGTCCTCCACGCCCACGAACGCGCGGGCGAAGCGCTCGGCCACATAATCGGCCATGCGGCGATCCGCGAGCAACTCCTCCGCCGCCCGCTCGACGCGCGTTGCCGCCGGCCGCGTCTCGAACCGGCGGATTTCCTCGAGCGAAGGAATCGAACCCTTGAGCGCAAGATGCATGCGCCGGAATAGCGCCAGGTCGGAAGCCCGGGCCGAGGGCCTGTAACCGCGCGATTCCCACTCCTTGCCAAGCGCGGCGTCGACCGCCTGCACGACCGCGGCATTGTCCGCGGGCGCAGCGCTGTCCGCGGGTACGGCGGCATCCCCGGCGGGTCGAGCACCCTGGCGATCTCCCCGATTCGCCTGGATCGGCCGCAAGGCGCTTGTTGACAGCAGCAAGCCGCCAACCGCGGCCGCCGCCACAAACAACACATCTTTTCGGCTGATCGCCATCAGGCCACCTCACCGCTTGAATGTCTCAGGCATACTACCATCCCCAGGCGGCCCGGGTTTCAGCAAACCCCCACGAATCACCCAGCGCCCAGGCGAGTACCCGGTTGAGCCGCCGCGGACCCCGCCCGGGATGCCGGCTTCACCCGGGGAATGTAGGATTCGGCCGGGTGATCATATTCGAGCTGAGGATGCGTTTGCTTGACCCTGCGCTTGCCTTCCTCGGTAACCTTCGACTCACGCACCGAAACCCGCATCCCGTGCGCGGGATCGATCGATTCCAAACCCGCGTCGGTGACCTCGGTCCCGTGCAGGACCACGCATCGCAGTTCAGGCGGGGGTGAGGCGAGCAGCGCGAGCCCTCGATCGGTCACGCGCGTCCAGGGGAGCAGCAAACACTTTCCTGATGGCAAGCGCAAGAGCGCTCGAAATCCCTCGTCGCCAACCGCGGTTCTGCCCAGATTGAGCATGTCGAGCGCTCCGAGCTGGGAGATCACCGCCGCGCCCTGGTCACCAACCCGGGTGTCCTGGAGATCCAGACTTTCGAGCTTCGACAGACCCAGGAGGTGAACCATCCCCTCGTCTCCCACCGGCGTGCCGCTGAGCGAGAGCGTGCGCAGCCCTGGCACGTACTTAAGATCGACGAGCGCGGCGTCGGACACATCGGTCTCACCGAGATCGAGCCCTTCGAGCTCGGGCATACTCCGCAGAAACGACAGGTCGCCTTCGAGCTGACCTTGATTGATACACAGGCGTTGCAGCCGAGCGAACCCGGCGAGCGCATCGCGCTCTTCACGGCCCAGCGACACCCCGCCAAGCGTGAGGAACTTGATGCTCGGGATGCGCGCGAGCGCCCGCAGCCCGCGCTCGGTAACCCTGGTGTCCCGGGTCTGGACATGCCCCACGGAAGGCATCAGATCCCCGATCTCAACCAGATCTTCCTCCGTGGACCGCTGGTTGAGAATGACGAAGGTCGGATATTCCTGAAAGTACCGCGTGCCGCAGATTGCTTCGATCGCGTCGCCCAGCCTGCGATGCCGGATCCAGAAATCGTAATCTCTCGTATGAACGAATCCCCCTGCTCGGGTAATGCGCCCGACGAGCGCATCATAGCGCCGGGCACGGTTCACGGCCACGCCCAGGGGAATCGCCAGGATTACAGGTGAAAACATGAGCGCGCGGAGCGTAAAACGCAGCCTCCGCCGCGCGGGCTTCGCATTGCCGGGCTCTGGCTGACTCATCGCACCTCCCTCGTTCATGACTCTCGCCCGGTTCGGTTGCAAGCCGCGGCGAACACGCGCCTTCAAGGCTGGCTCTTCATTTCGGCCCGGCGGCAGGCGGAGCAGTTGTGGGAAGCGAGGTCAGAACCGCCGGGTCGTCGTCCTCATCCACGCCATCCACCACGACCAGCGGATTCGACATCCTGAACCGCTTGATTCCCGCGGGCGTGACCCGGGTTCGCTCCACCCCGACCGAGAGCGTCCTGCTCACCTTGATGGCCCCCAGGCCGGCGTCGCCCACCTCCGTTTCGTCCAGGTTCAGAAACTGGAGCGTTGGAAACCGACCCATTTCGGCCAGGCCGGAATCGGTCACGCGCGTCCCCACGAGCGAGAGCGACGTCAGCTCCGGAAGCGCGGCGAGCGTTTTGAGGCCGCGATCGCCGACGCGCGTTCTATCGAGCATAAGGAATGAGAGCAGCCGCATTCCCCGCAGATGCTCCACGCCCGGGTCGCCCACCGCGTTCCGGCTGAGCACGAGCAAGGTCAGATTCTTGAGCGCGGCCAGGTGGGGCATGCCGGCGTCGGTGAGCCCCGTGCGGTCGAGCGTAAGCTCCTGGAGCCGCGTGAGCCGGGCCAGGGACGCGAGCGACGCGTCCCGAATCGGCGTCTCGGTGATCGTGAGACTCTCAAGCGCGGCGAGCGGCTCAAGGAACGCAAGCGCGCCATCGAGCGCGACGCGATCGAAGACGAGCTCACGCGGCCGCGTGAGCGCGGCGACCGCCGCGCGTTCCTCCGGACCGAGCGTGCACCTCTCGAACCAAACGCGTTCGAGGGCCGGCATTGTCCCCAGCGCACGGATTCCCCGGGCGCTCACCCGCGCCCCTCGGATCCCGATGGCTTTTGCCGCGGGTAACGCCTCGACCGCGGCGATCAGATCGGCCTCGGTCCCCATCCGCCCAATCGTGCACCCCTCGATCGTGTCGAGAAAGTCCACGCCCAGCGTGTCGGCCAGCCATTTCAGGCCCGGATGCCCCGCGGCGAGAATCTCGGCCTCGCCCGCGTACCACGCCTCGCCCCCGGTCTGGCGAATGCGCTCGACCATGTCCCGCTGGCGGTGCGCTCGGTTCACCACCCAGCCGAGCGGAACGGCCAGCACAAGGACCAGCAACATGAGCGCGCGGATCGAATACCGAAAGATCCGGCGGACCGACCAACCCCTGGCAACCCGTTCGGCACCCATGGCGGCCCTCCCTCGCGGACGAGTGTAACACCACAGCCTTCGGACCGCGACCGGCCGTGAACCCCAAACGGTTCGTTTGTGACCAACGGAGAAGATCCGGCGAATTGCGATCCACCGCGGCGTTCTTGCCGTTCTCGCATCTTGCCTTTTGATCTAGGATGTGAGAGTCGGGACGGTGCGCGCAAGGGAGCGAGCCGCGGTTGCAAGTTCAATCTCTGTCCAACAAATCACTTGAAGCGCTAATCGAGGCGCGTGGGAGCATTCCGTGGGCGTCGTGGAGCGGGCGGAGTCGGTCGGATCTTCAGGGATGGGATCGCGGCGGCTGGGCTTAGAGGCGTATGTCTATGTGACGCTCATGGTTGTGCTTGGGTCAACGACCGCGGCGGCGGCCCGGATCGCGACCCGCGAGTGGCCGGTTTCGGTCTTCCCCGTGTTTCGCTTCCTGGTTTCGGGCCTGTGCCTGCTGCCGTTCGCGGGGATCGGGCTGGGGGGCGTCAGGCGCATGTTTCGCGCGGACTGGCGCTTGCTCTTCCTGGCCGCGGCGTTCTGCGTGCCGATCAATCAGGCGTTCTTTCTCACCGCCAGCCGGATCGGCCCAACCTCCCATGTCGGAATCTTTTACGCCACGACTCCGCTCGTGGTGCTGATCTCCGCGTGGCTCTCGCGGATGGAGCGGGTCGACCTGTCTCGGCTCAGCGGCGTGCTGGTGAGCGTGGCCGGCATCGCACTCGTGGGGATCGGCAGCCTGCTCGGCGCGGGGATGCCGCTCGAGGAGAGCCGGGCGACCTTCATCGCCGACGCGCTCCTGATCGGCGCTGTGCTTTCCTGGGGGCTCTATGTGGCCGCGAGCAAGCCGCTCGTCGAGCGCCATGGGGCGATTCCGAGCCTGGCCGCCACCTTCCTGCTGGGCGCACTCATGTGCCTGCCGTTCGGCCTGGCGACTGAAGGCGCCTGGGCGTCGCTGGCCAACCTTTCGCTCCCCTCGTGGCTTACCCTGGCCTTCCTGGGCGTGTTCATCACCCCCGTTTCGCAGGCCTGCCAGAACCTGGCCATGAAGCGCATGGACGCCAGCCAGGTTGCCAACTTCAGCAACCTGTCGCCGCTGCTCACGGTCGTCTGGGGCGTGGTGTTCTTCGGCGAGACGCTGACGCCCTACTTCATGGTGGGCGGTTTGCTCACGCTGGTCGGCATCGTCTGGACGGGCTGGCCGCGCGCGGAGGCAAGATCGGCCGAACGCGTCCCGGTCGCGCCTTTTCGCGAGCCCAGGCTGTGGGCGAGCCCCCAGGTCGATGACGTCGCGCTTGGCGAGGCCGTTTCCTGATGGCGCCCGCGGGCACAGGCGGCGGCGTGGTCGTTTATGTCACGAGCCACGGCTTTGGCCATTTGCACCGCACGGCCGCCATTCTGAATCGCATCCCCACCGCGATCCCGATCGCCGTCAAGTGCCACGAGGACCTGTTTCACGGCTGGACGGGCCGCCTCACGCGCCCAGTCGAGCTTTTCCCGTACTGCTCCGACGTGGGAGCGGTCGGGCCGCCAGGTGATAGCGCGCGCATCGACCCGAAGGCGACGATCGAGCAGGCGCGAGCCAGGCACGCCGAGGCCATGAAACGGCTCGACGCCGAGGCCGACTGGCTTCGCAACCGCCGCGCCCAGGTCGTCCATGCCGACGCCCCAGCCGTGCCACTCGCCGCCGCAAAAAGGGCAGGCATTGTCAGCTACCTGGTGGCCAACTTCACCTGGGCCGACATCTACGCGCCTTATGCCCGCGACCTGGGCAAGCCGGCCGAGCGCTTCGTGGCCGATCTCCGCCAGGTGTACCGCTCGGCTACCCAGTTGCTCCGCGTCGAACCCGCGCTCAAGATGCGCTGGCTGCGCGAACAAGAGACCCTGGGCATGGTGGTGAACCGCGGCCGTAACCGCCGCGGGGA
Source organism: Planctomycetales bacterium (assembly GCA_027451885.1). Taxonomy (GTDB): domain Bacteria; phylum Planctomycetota; class Planctomycetia; order Isosphaerales; family Isosphaeraceae; genus JAKBAP01. The sequence goes on along the minus strand of DAIDHX010000284.1, from coordinate 10,405 downwards.
GCTCGGCCAATTGCTCAATCTGGACCGCAAAACAAGGCTGGTTTATGCCTATCTTGGCCGTTATGGCCAGGCGGATCTGGACTGGTCGCGTCTCGAGCGGCATGCGGCGCGGGGGATTCATTTCGTGGCGTATCATGGCCCTGAAACGGGCTGCCCGCGGAACCTGCATGTCGTTCCGTCCGATGCCTGGCCCGGGGGTGATCTGATCGCGTCGTGCGATGCGGTTCTGGCGAAGGCGGGTTACGGCACCGCGACCGAGGCGATGGCGTCGGGTGCGCCGATGATTTATCCTCCGAGACGAGGTTTTTCAGAATATCGCGTGCTTGACCGGGCGTTGCGGGCCTGGGGCGGCGGCGTGACGATCCCCGCGCGGGATTTCCACGAGCTCAGGCTCGATCGTGCGCTTGAGCGTGCCTTCGCCGCGCGGCCTGGTTTGCTCCCGTTCGCAACCGACGGCGCTGCCCAGGTTGCACGCCGGCTTGTGAACGCCTGCCGCGGCAAGAGCTCGAGACCCGCCTCATGAAAATCGTGATCCATCCCCACGTCGAGGACGACCGGCTCGCCGTGCTCAGGGCCGCTGCCCCGCATGTTGAGTTTGCAAGCGCGCGTGACGCGGGCACGGCCGAGGCCGCGATCGTCGACGCCGACGCCTTTCTCGGCAAGATCACGCCCGAGCTGCTCGCGAAATCCACGAAGCTCGCCTGGGTCCAGGCGTTCACGGTGAGTCTCGAGCATTACATGTTCCCCGCGCTCGCCGCGCATCCCTGCGTCTTGACGAACATGCGCGGGCTCTTTGGCGATGTGATCGCCGACCAGGTGATGGGCTATGTTCTCTGTTTCGCCCGCAACCTGCACACGTATGTTCGCCAGCAGCTCGAGCACCGCTATGCGCCCGCGGGGGGCGAATCCGCGCGCGTGAGCAACGCCTCGGGCCCGGGTGTGGTGAACGCGATGGATCGGGCGACGATCCCGCTCGCGGGGGCGAAGCTGGGGATCGTGGGCCTGGGTGCGATTGGGCGCGAGATCGCGCGCAGGGCGTCGGCCTTTGGCATGCTGATCCGCGCGGTGGATCGCTTTCCCGAGCGTGTCGAGGATGCGGGCGAGGTCCCGGTCGCGCCTCTTGCATCGCTTCCTGAGCTCCTCGCCTGGAGCGACTTCGCGGTGATCGCCGCGCCCGAAACCCCGGAGACGCGGCGGCTCTTCGACGCCAGGCTGCTCGCCCACCTGCGCCCGAGCGCCTACCTGATCAACATCGGCCGAGGGGCGATCGTGGTGCTCGACGACCTCGTCGCCGCGCTGCGGGCGGGCGCCCTGGCGGGTGCAGCGCTTGACGTCTTTGAGATCGAACCGCTGCCCGCCGACCACGCGCTTTGGGATTTCCCCAATGTGATCATCACGCCCCATACCGCCGGCTATTCCCCGCTCATCGCGGCCCGGCATCTCGCCGTGCTCGAGGACAACGTGCGCCGATTCGCCGCCGGCGAACCGCTCCGGAACGTGGTGGACAAGCAGAACTGGTGTTAACGCCCCGTTCGCGTGCGTTTTAAACCCGAGCCTGATCCCCGGCCAGCGTGGGCAGGCCGCCGAATCTGCGCTCGCGTGCGGCATAGGCGCGGCAGGCCTCGAGCAGGTCGTCGCCGCGGAAGTCAGGCCAGAGCTTGGAGGTCACCCAGAGCTCGGCATAGGAGATTTGCCAGAGCAAGAAGTTGCTCACGCGCATCTCGCCGGCGGTGCGAATGAGCAGGTCGGGGTCGGGCATGCCGGCGGTGGAGAGCCGGCTGGCGACGGCGTCCTCGTCGATCGCGGCGGGATCGATGCGCCCGGCGACGGCGTCCTCGGCCAGCCGCCTCGCCGCCTGAATGATCTCAGACCGGCCGCCATAATTCACCGCCAGGCAAAGCACAAGGCCGTCGTTGTCTCGCGTCAACCGCGCGGTACGCTGGTATTCTTCCTCGACCTCGAGCGGCAGGCCGTCGCGATCGCCGATCATCACCACCCGCACGTTCTGCCTGTGCAGCTCCTTGCGCTCGATCACCAAAAAGTGCCGCAGGAGCTTCATCAGAAACTTGAGCTCGCGCTCCGGCCGCTTCCAGTTCTCCACCGACAGGCAGTAGAGCGTGAGCTGATCAAGCCCGATCCGGCAGCTTTCTTCCACCAGCGAGCGCACGCTCTCGATACCGCGGCGGTGCCCCACGATCCGCGGCAACCCCCTGCGCTGCGCCCAGCGGCCGTTGCCGTCCATGATCACCGCGACATGGCGAGGCAATTGCTCAGGCCGCAGACCCGCCGTCTCCAGCCGATTCAATCCTTCCGCGGTGATGGTCATGGTCGCCTTCATCCTCCGCCCACACGTGCGCCCGGCACGAAGCGTCTTTAAAGACCGATTACCCGCCCTGGATCGATCCTAGAACCCGGTCAGAATCGTTTGATCGCGATCCGGTCCCACGGACACGATCGAGACCTTGAGCCCCATCTGTTCAGAGAGGAATTCCACGTAGCGCCTGGCGTCGCGGGGCAGTCCTTGCCAGGTTTTGACGCCCGTGATCGGCTCGCTCCAGCCTGGGAGCGTCTCATAAACCGGAACGGCCTTCTCGAGATCAATGATCGATGCGGGCAGCTCGGTGGAGCGTTTGCCGTCGATCTCGTATGCGACGGCGACCTTGAGCTCCTCGAGCCCTGCGAGCACGTCGAGGAGCATGACGGCGATTTCGGTCGATCCGCTCACGCGAGCGGCCCTGCGGGTGGCGACCGCGTCGAACCAACCGCAGCGCCTGGGGCGGCCGGTCACCGTGCCGTACTCGCGCCCGACCTGGCGGATCCGTTCGCCGACTTCGTTGTTTTGCTCGGTTGGGAACGGCCCGCCCCCCACGCGGGTCGTGTACGCCTTCACCACGCCGATCGAGCGCTCGATCTGCCGCGCCGGCACCCCCGCGCCTGACGCAATCCCCGCCGCGCTCGAATTCGAGCTCGTCACATAAGGATAGCTGCCATGATCCACATCCAGCAGCGAACCCTGCGCTCCCTCGAAAAGCACACGCCGATCCGCCGCAAGCGCGCTGTGAATCAGGCCCACCGTATCGCAAATGTAGGGCCGCATCCGCTCGCCATACGCCAGATACTCGTCCGCGATCGACCTGGCGCTAAACGGCGTGAAGTCCGCAAGCATCGCCCCCAGCAGCCGATTCTTGTACGCCACGATCCGCTCCAGCCGTTCCCGGAACGGCTTCGGATGCAAGAGCTCCGCAACCCGCACCCCATGCACACGCCCAACCTTGTCGCGATAGCACGGACCAATCCCACGCCGCGTCGTGCCCAGATGATCGCTCGCGGACGCAGACTCCTCCGTCAGCCGCTCCTCCGCCAGGTGATACGGAAAAATCAAATGCGCCCGGTCGCTCAGGTGAAATCGACCCTCAACCTCCAGACCACGCGAGGCAATCGCCTCCAGCTCCGAAAGCATCGCCGGGGGATGCACCACCACCCCGTTGCCCACCACGCAATCCACCCCAGGACGCAATATCCCCGTCGGAATCAGCGACAGCTTGTACGTCACGCCCCCCACCACCACCGTGTGGCCCGCGTTCGCACCCCCCTGGTAGCGCACCACCACGTCGTGCCGGTCGCACAACAAGTCGACGATCTTTCCCTTGGCCTCGTCACCCCACTGCAAACCGACCACACACGTTGCTGGCACGACCCTGTATCTCCCCGATTCTCTCGAACTTCACATTCACTTGGCCGCGTAAAGTAGAAGGTACCGCGCCCGGGCGCCTGGCGTCAACGGCTCGAGGCCAAACCGAGATCGACTCGACTCATGGGGCGGGAGTTCCCATCACGGCCTCGCGCGCGGCCGCCAGGTCCGGGTGGAACTCGTAGAGCTGGCCGAGATTCAGAATATCCGCGCCCAGCTTGAGCTCATTCCGCATGGCGCAGATCGCCAGCCGTATCCGAGCGGTTTTCGCCGCCCGGGCGAGCTCGAACAGCCCCGCGAACGCCGTGCTCGACATGTAGCGCGTGTTCGTGAAATCCAGAATGATCGAATTCGCGGGCCGGGCATCCACCAGCGCGGCAAGTTGCCGGGCGAATTCGCGTGCCAGCGCGGGATTGTTCAACTCCCGCGTGAGCACCTCGACAATGGCAATGCCGTCTTCCAGATACCACCGGTAGTGCGCGCTGGAAGTCTCCGCCATCGTTCACTCCCCCATGTCGCCATCGTCCACGCGGACGATCCACTCAACTCCTCCCTAGTTTACTCCGTCACGGCTGTGAGGATGAACTGCCAGGCACCCCGGATCTCCGAAAAGTTGCGTCTAATGCAGGATTCACCCCTGCCCCGGTCCATCCTCCAACTCCGTCTTTACAGATTCGCCGACTTCGACTAACGTCACACCGCCGCCAGGGAGAATGCACGCATCGATCAAGGGCGGCACACCTACCTCTGTTCAGGATGAACGACCATGAGAGGCAGCGTCTCGACCTTCCTCGCCTGCATTGCGCTTGGCTTTTTCGCTGTTCCTGCCCGCGCGGATCGGATCTTGATCGTGGGCGGCGATGCCTCGACCGACTCCTTGCTGAGCTCATACCTGACGCTTGCCGGCGACCAGGTGACGGTCGGCCCGAGCGTGAACAACTTCATCGGCGCGGGGCTTTCAAACTATAACGCGGTCGTGCTCGCGCCTTCGCTTCTGGACAGGGCCTACCCGGCGGGCGGCGCGCCAGTGCTCACGGGGGACATGCCCCTCGCGGGCCAGCAGGCGCTCGTGGGCTACGTCGCCTCCGGCGGCGGGCTCGTCACCGGCGGCAACACCCTCACGAACTATCTCGACGGCGGCTTTCAAACGCTCTACAAGGCCCTCCCCTTCATGCCCAACGCAATCGCCACGAGCAACACCTCGATCTCCTTCGGAATGACCACGCCGAACCCAGCGCTCGACGCCCACTTGCCCTCGAACTTTAGCTTCACTGTCGCCAGATCGGACTACAACACCGAGGAATATTACCAACCGAAACCCGGCGCGATCAGCTACTTCTCCACCAATCAGTGGAGCCCCACCTTCGGCGGCTACACTCCATCGTCAGGCGCGCTGGGCTGGAGCTATGGATCGGGCAAAGTATTTAGCATTTCTTCACCAATTGATTCGAGCACGCTTTCAACCGCCGCGTTCGGCCAGCTCGTTTCGAACGCGGTGAGCTGGTCGGCCGGGCACGCCACGAGCGGCTCAGCGCTGCCGCCGGTCTGGGGCGCGAATCCTCCCATCGATCCCCCGCCCATCCCCGAGCCCGCCACGATCCTGATGTGGAGCGCGGTCGCGGGCGGTCTGGCGATTTCCACCTGGCGCAGGCGGCAGGTGCTCAAAACCGTCTGAAAACCAGGCGGCGGCCGCCCCTCGACGCGCGCGTGCCGGCCCAGTACCCTGTGAGCACGCGCGGCTTTCGATTGCAGTTTTCACGGGGGAATCTCGATCGCAAGCCGCGCATTCCGGGAGCGCGCGCCCGTGCCCACGTCTTGCCCCCCTTGGATTCGATCCATCACGCGCATGCTCGCGCTTGCCCTGGGCATGTGCCCCGCCTCTGTGCTCGCCCAGGGGAAGAGCCCGCTCGTCATCACGGGCAAGGGGGATCTCAGGTCGGTCTCCCTGGTTGAGGGCGAGCAACTTGCGCTTGCGATCGAGCTCTCGAACGCCAGCGGTGGGCCTGTTGAGGTCGCGCGTGCGGAGACCTTCCTGGCCTGCGAGGGGGGCTGGGCCTATTCGCTCGGCGAAAGCATCGGGCAGGGCAAGGGCTTCTTTGGCAACGGGACCACCGTCTCCTCCGGCCAGCACCGCTACCAGCTCGGTTACTCGTTTTCCACGCCCGTTACGCATTACCTGCTTGCGCTCCAGCTCCGCCGGCAAAACCAGCCTGCGCGGGACTTCGTGTTCGAGGTGCCGTTCACGCGCGCTGGCTTTGCTGCTCCGGAGCCCCTCAAGGCGATTGCGCCTGTGTTCATGACCCTCCAGGAGCCGCTCGAGGCCGTCCCGCTCGCCAGCGGCGGGCTTTGGATCTCGATCGTCGGCCAGATGGTCAATACATCCGGCAAGCCGCTGACGCTCAAGAAGTGGCGGCTGACGCTGCAATCAAGCGGCGGCGCGACCGTGATCGACCGCGACCTCACCGCCAACTTCCCGCTCGAGCGCAACACGCACTCGGTCGAACCGTTTCTGCTCGCGTTCAACCTGCCCCCGGATTTCCGCGCGGGCAAGCTTGCGCTCAAGGGCGAGGTCGACCTCGGCGCCGGCCCGGTCGCCATCACGCGCTCCGCAAAGGTCACACGCGCTGCTCCGCGCGTTGTCCGCGCGCCTGTCCAGGGTGCATGGATCTGGGCGAACGGCCAGGGCTCGCTCAATTTGCACACCCATTATCGCTTTCCAGAACAACGTTACTGTTACGACATCGTCATGCCAGGTCCGGACCGCAAGACCTCGCACGGAGACCCCAGATCCAACGCCAGCTTCCACGCCTGGGACAGGCCGATCCTGGCCGTGGAGGACGGCAAGGCGTCGATCGTCATCAACGACGTGCCGGACAACTTCGGCACCACCGAAAACCCCGCCAACAATCCCAGGCGCAACGCGAGCATCGTCCTCGAACACGCGGGCGGCGGCTATTCGGTGTACAACCACGTGCAGAAGGGGACGGCCCGGGTGAAGGTGGGGCAACGGGTCAAGGCCGGTGATGTGATCGGCCGCGTGGGCAACGCGGGCTTTAGCAGCGAGCCGCACCTGCACTTCGGCTACATGGTGCTCGACAAAACCGGGCGCGTGCGCAACGTGCCTGTGCGCATCAAGGGGCTCCGAACCGCGAACGGTCAGCCCGCGGACAGGGGCGTGCCGAAATCAGACGAGGAATACACCTCGAGCGCCCCCGCGCAGCAAGCGCGCTAGGGCCAGCCTGGGTTACGAGCCGCGGGCGAACCCCGCCGCTCGCACGAGCGCCTGCCCCTCCGCAAGCGCGCGATTCCACGCCGGCGTGCCCAGGATCTCGCCAATGGCAAGCGGCTCGCCAGGATGCGCTTCATGCCGCCCCAGCGGGCGCTGAAGCCACTCCACATCGTGCCAAGACCCGCACTTGTAGCCAATCCCCGGATACACCCCCACCCGCCGGAATCCCATCGCTCGGTGCAGGCCGATACTCGCGGGATTCGGCAAGGTTACCCCCGCGACCGCGTTCTGGTAACCCAGCCGCTCGAGCACGCCAAAAAGCGCAGTGTAAAGCCCGCGGCCAAGCCCAATCCCCCGCGCCCCTTGGCGAAGATAGACCGACACATCCACCGACCAGCGATACCCCGCACGCTCGCGATGCTTGCTCGCATACGCATAACCTTGAATCACCCCGCCGTCCTCGGCCACGATCCAGGGCAAAATCGCGGTCGTCACGGCGATTCTGCGCTCCATTTCCTCAGGCGCGGGCGGCTCGGTCTCGAACGACACGGCCGTCTCGCGGCAAAAAGGAGCGTAGATCTCCAGCAACCCGGGCGCGTCGGCCGGCGTCGCCAGGCGAAAGATCATTCCCCGTCTCCTCGTGCACGCGTCCCAGGGCGAAGACCGCCCAGGCCCTAACGCATGTGGGCCCGGAACTCGTCAAACAGATACCGGCTGTCGTGCGGCCCGGCCGAGGCTTCCGGATGATACTGCACGCTAAAGACCGGCAAACGTCGATGCCGCAGGCCCTCGTTGGTCTGGTCGTTCAGGTTCACATGCGTGGCTTCCAGCTCGGCCGGCAGGGTTCCGGGATCGACCGCGAATCCGTGATTCTGCGTCGTGATCTCCACGCGTCCGGTGCGATCATCGCGCACCGGGTGGTTCGCGCCGCGATGGCCGAACTTGAGCTTGAATGTCTGCGCGCCAAAAGCCTGCGCGATGAGCTGATGCCCCAGGCAAATGCCGAAGATCGGCGTGCCCCGCGCCTCGGCCCCCTGGCGAATGAGCGCCTGGATCGTGGCCGTGGCCTCGGCGAGCGGCCGGGGATCGCCGGGGCCGTTCGAGATAAAGATGCCGTCCGGCTCGTGCTCGAGCACGGCCGCCGCGGGCGCATTCCCAGGCATCACGATCACCGAACAGCCCACTTCCACAAGCTGCCGCGGAATGTTCCACTTCATCCCCAGGTCGAGCGCCACGACCCGGGGCGCACGCTTGCCAGGCACAACCGATGGCGATTCCGGCCACTCGGCCGCCTCCCGAGGCATCACGTCCCGCGTCAAATCCCGCCCCACCAGCCCCGGGCTCGCCTGCGCCCGCGCCCCCAGCGACGCATCGTCCAGATCCCGCGTCGATAAAATCCCCTTGAGCGCCCCATGCTCACGCGTCAGCCGCACCAGGGCCCGCGTGTCGATCCCCTCAAGCCCCAAAATCCCGTTCTTTTCCAGGTACCCTTCAAGCGATTCCTGCGCCCGGTAGTTGCTCACCCGGCACGAAAGCTCACGCACGATAAAACCGCGAACCCAGGGCCGGCGGCTCTCGGCGTCCTCGTCGTTGATTCCATAATTCCCGATCTGTGGATACGTCATCGCCACAATCTGGCCGTGGTACGAAGGATCGGTCAGGATCTCCTGGTAACCCGTCATGCTGGTGTTGAACACCACCTCGCCGTCGGCCTCGCCCGCCGCGCCGAAGCCCCGCCCCGTGAAGACCGACCCATCCTCAAGCGCTAGCTTTGCGATCATCCCCGCCTCGAAAAAAACCTGCTCCCAAACCCGGTCGCTCCTCATCCCGATCGGCATAACAACTTAACCCATCACCCGCTCCCGCGTCGACACCCGCCGAATTCCATTGGTAGGACACGCGTTGCCAGGCGAGGTGCTCGGAAGCGAAGACGTCCGAGCGAAGAAACACTCACCTCACTTGATGCCAGACCGGACTCATCCGAAAGCTTGCCAGACGAATCACTCCAGCCCGACCGGCAAGTTCGAGTTTAGAACACGGCGGATTGGCCCCTTGATAAGTGTTCGTTTGCATCGTATCCTGGATCTGCCTTCGAGATTTGAACGGAGAACTCGACTGTGGCGGATCACCACCGAACCTACGAGATCCGCTGCCCAGTTCACGGGTTCATTAGCATCACCGATTGGGAGCGGGACATTCTCAACATGCCCGCGTTCCAGCGCCTTCGTCGCATTCGGCAACTTGCATGGACCGATCAGGTCTACCCGGGTGCAATGCACACCCGCTTCGAACATTCGCTCGGTGTGCTCCATGTGGCGAGCCGCCTATTCGACTCCATCGCCACCAAGTCCAAAGATCTTTTGCAATCGGAACTCGCCTACAACTCGACCGGTCTGGAGCGGGAACGAACCCTCGTTCGGCTAGCAGCTCTCCTGCACGACGTGGGGCATTCCCCGTTTTCGCACGCTGCTGAAGATCTTTTCCCCTATTGCGACCCCAGAGATGAGCAGCGGGTCATAGCTGGAGAAACCTCCGACGATCAGGCAGATCGTTTCAAGCATGAGAGCTACTCGGCGGAGATCATCCGAACGCAGCTTCGTGATGCGATCGAGAGCCACCCGCTCAACAATAATCTCAAGCTCACTGCCGACGATGTCGCCAATCTCCTGGAAGGCAATCCCGGGGCAGGACGTGCAGTCATCTGGCGAGAAGTCGTCTCCGGGCAACTCGATGCTGACCGCATGGACTACCTGATCCGAGACTCGCACCACGCCGGCGTCGATTACGGCAAGTTCGACTGGCGGCGGTTGGTCAACTCAGTGGTCCTAGTCCCTTCGGGAAAGGACAGAGGTCCGCGTCTCGGAGTTGAGGAAGGCGGCTTTCATGCCGCCGAAGGATTGGTGCTTGCTCGATATTTTATGTTCACCCAGGTTTACTTCCATAAGACACGAGTTGCCTATAACATCCACCTGAAACGAGCGTTGTCTGAATTGCTTCCCAAGGGCGTCTTTCCACGTCCTGGCGGTGCCGATCTCGAAGAATACCTGAAGTGGGATGACTGGCGCGTGCTGGGTCTTCTTGCCGACGGCAAGGGAGGGGATCACGGGCGCAGGCTTTGCCGCCGTGATCATTTTCGGGAGGTCTATCACACGCCCGAATGGTATTCTGCCGAGGACATGCTGTTTCTGAAGCAGATCCGCTCCGAGCTAGGTCAACTGCTTCAGGCGGAGGAGACCTCGGAGACTTCGACTTACAAGCCGGGGCAACACGACATTCCCGTGAAGAGCGAAAACCCTGGCGGTGGCGTCAAGCCGCTTTCCGACTACTCGAGCGTTGTAAAAGGCTTGCGTTCGGTTGCCCTTTCTCGCATTTATTGCCGCAAGGAAGATGTCGTCGAGGCAAGAAGCAAGATCGAGGCTTTGAGGGAGTCCAGGTCATGAGCACGCAGGATCGATGGTGGTTTCGAATCGGCGTCCTCACTGATC
>DAIDHX010000283.1 GCA_027451885.1 Planctomycetales bacterium | reverse complement strand
AGGAACGAGAGCTGGCAGCCGACGTCGAACAGGAACATGGGATTCACCGCCAGTGTCGCCAGCCCGGCCAGGGAAAGCGTGTTGGCTGGCGGAGCGACCCGGTTGGCCACGACCGCCAGGCAGAAGGTGATGGTCATCACCGTGGAGCGCACGACCGAAGGCGCAAGCCCCACCAGCACGGCATAGGCCGCGGAACCGAGCGCAACCAGGGCGTACGCCGGCCGCCGCGGCATCCCCACCAGCCGCGCCAGGCCCACAAGGCCCACCGCCAGCACCTGCAAATGGAGCCCAGAAATCGCCAGCAAGTGCGTTGTTCCCGTCCTGGCGAAGGCGTCGTTGACCGCGGGGTCGATCTGCTCGCGCTGACCGAGCAGAAGTCCAGCCACAAGCGGCTCGACCGCCGGATCCACCCGCTCGATCAACCGCGCCCGGCTCGCCTCGCGCAAGTCGCCGAGCACCCGCGCCGTCAGGCTCGAACGTGCGCTGGGATCAGCCCACACACCCTCGGGTTCGTCGACCGTCATTTGCAGGCGAATCCCCTGCCCCCGCAGGTAGTCGCGATAATCGAACTCACCTGGATTGAGCGGGCCCTCAACCGCGCGAATTCGACCCGCTGCCTCCACCGCCTGGCCCGCGCGGACCTCAGGCGCGCCGCCGATCACATTCACGAGCACTCGGCCCGCCGCGGCCCTCCATTGCCCCAGATCGTTCACCGCCTTGAGCTCGAGCACCAGACGCGCGATCAACACCGGCTCACCCCCACGCCCCAGGCCCTTCGACTCCCGCACGCCACGCAGCTCGAGAATCACGCCCCGCACCCACGCCGGCGTCGGCTGATCGGTCAGGCCCAGGCTCAGGTCGTCTGGGTCGACGTCGCTGTAGCGATAATGGTGCCAGCCGCCGCCAAGAGCGGAAAGCGCCAGGAACAAGGCCGCGTGCGACAGCGCTGGTCGACCCCTCTGCATCGCCGCGAACCCCGCGGCAAACCCCGCGCAGCCCGCCCAGGCGACCGTTGCCAGGGGTGCCAACCAGCGATCCGCCATGATCCCCACGGCGGCCATGGCAAGCACGGGAGCAAGCGGAGCCGCGCTCCACAGATTGGTCCGCGGACACGGCCGCTCAGGCGGCGGGTCGTCGTCCCGGAAGTCGTCCAGCGCGTCGAGATCGGCCGGGCTCGATTCCACCACGCATCCTCCGCACCTGGCCTCGTGACGCGCACGCCTTTTCAGCCGCGGTCGTCCCAGGCTCCCAAATGTGGCATAATCTGTGTTTACTTGTCCGGGCTCGGGTTTTCGCGACTCATCGGGATCACACGCATGCTGCATCGCTATCCCTGCGGCGGGATCGGCCGCCGCCAGTTTCTGCTCGCCTCATCGCTGTTCCCGATCGCCGGCCAGGCCGCAAACTCTGCTTTCGGCCAGATTGCCGGTAAGACCACGCATCACGGCCAGGCGCCCGCGCCGTCGCGCATCCCCGGACTGCCCGGCCTCTATCCCGGGAAGGTGATCGAAGCCCGCAACCCGCGCATGATCCGCTCAGGCGCCCGCAGCCAGGAAGCCATCAAGGCCGCCATGGACCGCGGCATCAAGGAGCTCACAGGCGCCAGCGACGCCGTCGAAGCCTGGAAGCACTTCTTCGAGCCGGGCGACGTTGTGGGCATCAAGGTCGTGCCCAACGGCAAGCCGGAAGCACACTCCTCGTTTGAAATCGTGCTCGAGGTGATCGACAAACTCAAGACGGTCGGCATCAAACCCAGCGATATCTTCGTCTATGACCGCTACCGCGGCGAATTCCTGGACGCCGGCTACCACAAGATCCTCCCCAGCGGCGTACGCTTCGGCGGCCTCGATCCCGATGGCGACCAGTTCCGACTCGATTTTCCCTCATTCGCCAGCGACCCCGTCGCCGGCTTCGATCCTGACACCTTCGTCTGGATGGACCTTGTTCCCTACGGCGACGACCCCAGGGATGATCGCAAATTCCGCTCCCACCTGGGCAAGCTGGTCACCAAAACACTCAACAAGATCGTGGCGATCCCCGTGCTCAAGGATCACGGCTCGGCAGGCGTGACCGGCTGCCTCAAGAACATGAGCCACGGCACCGTGAACAACGTCGCGCGATCACATAGCAATACGTTCACGAACGTCTGCAACCAGTTCATCCCCCAGGTTGTCAGCCACCCGATCATCCGCCAGAAGTTCGTGCTCCAGATCATGGACGGCATTCGCGGGGTCTACCACGGCGGCCCGTTCTCGCAGCAAAACGGCAAGTGGACCTGGGAAAACAACGCCATTTTCTTCGCGACCGACCCCGTGGCGCTCGACCATGTCGAATGGACCGTGATCGACGCGGAACGCAAGAAGAGGAACCTGCCGCCCGTCGCGGCCTCGGGCGCGCAGGCGCTTGATCCGCTCAAGATGGAAGGTTTCGACGTCCGCCAGCCCCAGCACATCGCACTTGCAGGCGCCCTTGGACTGGGCCACTTTGACTTCAAGTCGTCGAAGGGCCGGCGGTTCTCAATCCAGCACAAAATCGTCGACGTTTAAGCATGCACAACCACAACGCCTTCGCCCGCGGCATCAAATCCGCGTGCGAAGGCGCATTCACGTTCATGCGCTTCTCCTGGCTCACGACTCGGGTTTGCCCACGATGAAGATCCGCATGCTGGTGATGAGCCATTTATCCCCGTGCTTGACGCGGACCTGATAAAACGGCACCTTGAGCGACTTTTCATCGCGTGTGTTCGGTTCAAAGACCCCGGCGATCACGAGCACGTCGTCAGCGAGCAGCCTGGCGTACTCGACGTGATTCCTGGAGACGATGGTACCGGGCTCACGATTCTCGAAGAGATCGTAGTAGAACTGTTCGATCTCATCATGGCCGACGTGTTCCTTGAGGGTGACCTGTTCCCCCTCGCGGCTTTCGACGGTGAGCTTGGCGTCCTCGGTGTAATACGCGGCCATGGTTTTGGCGTTGAGGTTGTTGAAGGTCGCCGCGCCGGCGTCGGTGAGCTTCCTGGCGAGCGCGAGCGCGGGATCGTCCGCGCGCGCCTGCGCCGTTCCCAGAACGAGCCCCATCGCCGCGAGAGCCAAGGCAACTGTGCGAGTCATGGACGCAACTCCCTGGTTGAGATCCGGCCCTGGATCGTGACGAGTGATGATATCCTGGTTTTACCCGGGCGCGGCTGGAATGACAATCAGGCTCAAAACCCAGTTGGCTGAAACACGCCTTGCGCAAAGCAATCCGCCCCCAGGCATTCCTCGATCC
>DAIDHX010000282.1 GCA_027451885.1 Planctomycetales bacterium | reverse complement strand
CGCTTGCCCGTCCGTGCGTTCCAGATCGAGGTCACGCCGTCGATGTCGGCCGCCGCGATCAGTTGATCCTGCGCACCGAGGGCGATCGCGGTAATTCTCCCCCCTTCGTGTTCGAGGATAAGCCGATCGTCGCCACCGAGCACGGGCCGAACGCGGATCAGCGTGCGCGCGGTCTCGCCGCGCCGGTCGGTGTAATCATCGAAGGCGATTTCGCTCCCGGACCGATTGAACACAAGCGCGCCGTGAACAGCACGATCGGGATGCCGGGCAGTCAACCACGACGCCAGGGTCTTCCCTGACTCGACGTCCCAGACACGGATTGCGCGATGGTCGGGCTCGCTCTCGCGTTTGAGCATGCCAAGCGCGGCCGCGCGCTGGCCGTTGCGACTGAGGGCGACAAGCAGAACCGGCCATTTGAGCTCGAGCAGGCGCGATTCCCGGCCCGATTCCAGGTCGCGCACCACCACAAGATGCCGCTCCGCGCCATTGGAGATCACCTTCCGCCCGCTGGCGTCCAGGTCGGCGAGCCGCCCGGGGGTGATATAACGGTCGGATAGCTCGAAGATCGCGCCGTTCTGCAGCCGATTCTCCGCAATCGACCAGGTTTTGATGATCCCTCGCGCATTTGCGATCCGCACGGTATTGCCGCTCGAATCAAAGGCGATGGCGAGCCCGTGCGCCTGTTCGAGCTGGTGATAGCCTGGCCTGCGCGTCAGATCCCAGACGCGCAGATCTCCCACGCGGCGACCGCCCGTGGCAAGACACCAGCCGCCGGGATGAAATGCCACGCAGGACGCCCGCTCCGCATGGCCTCGAAACAGGGCAAGCGCGCTGCCCGTGCGCGTATCCCAAAGCCGGATTGTGGCATCGAGCCCGGCCGTCGCCACCGTGCCGCCGCTCGGGCTGAACGCGACTCCAAGCACAGGCCCCTCATGCCCCGCAAAGCGCTGCACAAGCACGCGCGAATCCAGATCCCAAAGCGTGGGGGGATTCGTGGCCAGCAAGAGCATGCGTTCGTCCGGGCTAAAAGCAAACGCCAGGCCCTCCGACCTGAAGTAATCGGCGGTCTCAAGCTCGGCTGCGCTGATGGGGAGCGTGCCCAGGCGTTTGCCAGTCGTAGCGTCGTGAATCGCCACCCCGGCGAGTCCGCTCGTGACCAACGTCTTACCGTGCGGGCCAATCCGAGCGCGGCCGCCGAGCGAGTCGCACTCCCGCAAAAACGCCAGGTCGCTCGCCCGGTACCAGACAACGCGCTTTGGCTCGCCGACGATCACAGACTGACCGTCCGGGGAGAATCCCGCCGAGCCCTGGGCATCAAGCCGGCCGATCGTGCGCCAGGTCTCCGCGTCGTGCAATTCCACACGCCCGTAGGCGTCGCTGATGAGCAGTTTGTGCCCGGTGGGATCAAATTCCAGCCGGCACGCCGGCATCGAGACAGTCCGGTCGAGCAGGATCTTCGCCGTGGCAAGCTCGATGACGTGGACGCGGGCGTCGGCCTGGCTCGGGCTGCCGATCGCGTTGTTAAAGGGATTGATCGCCAGCATGGCGACTCTGCCGCCGTCAGGCGTGAAGGCGACATCGGTCAATTCCGGGTAATCCTGGTCCCCGAGAGCGAGGATTTCGGGATGATTGAGCCTGCTGAGATAGTGCCATTCCCAGCCTCGGCGTGTGGGTTCGCAACGTTCGAGCGTGTCGTCGGCCTGGGCGATCGCGTTCGACTGCCATTCGAGCCGGGCCCGCGCGATCTGGCTCACATACAGGCTGTCCTGCGCACGCTCATGCGCTCGCGCGGCCAGCGTGCGCTGAATGAGCGCGTCGTTGGCGCGGTTTTCGGCCTTGCGCCAAAGGAAGGTGGTTGCGGCCAGTCCGGCCAGGAAGGTGGCAGCGAGCGCGCCAGCGAGGGCGGCCTTGGCCGGCTCACGGCGACACCACTTGGCCGATTGGGCCACGAGCGAGGCCCGCCGCGCTTCAATGGGCCGGCCGTCCAGATAACGCCCAAGCTCGAGCGCAAGCCGCTCGGCGGTGGCGTAGCGCTTTCGAGGCGCTTTTTCCAGACATTTCAGGCAAATCGTCTCCAGGTCCCGCGGCGTTCCACGCTGAAAGCGCCCGGGCGGCAGCGGATCATGCCGCGCAACAAGCTCGAGCGTGGAGAGCGGCGTCTGACCCAGAAACGGCGGGCGCCCCGTCAGGGCCGCGTAGAGAATCGCACCCAGGGCGTGCACATCCGTCGCTGGGCTCGCGCCGCCGGCCATGCCCTCGACCTGCTCGGGCGCCATGTAGCTAGGCGTGCCCAGAATGTCCCCCGTGCGCGTCATCCCCGAATCGGTCTCGATCAGCTTCGCCAGGCCAAAGTCCGTGAGCTTGGGAACGCCCGCGGCGGTGAGCACCACGTTCGCTGGCTTCAGATCGCGGTGGATCACCCCGTGCTCGTGCGCATACTGCACAGCGAGCGCCAGCGCCCGCACCAGTTCCGCCGCCGCACGCGCGCTCATGGGCGCCTGGGCAATCTGGTCTTGCAGGCAACCCCCCTCGGCATATTCCAGCACGAGATAGCCTTGACCCTCGTGCTCGCCAACCTGATGGACCTGGATGATGTTCGGATGCTGGAACCGAGCGACGGCCTCCGCTTCCGCCCAGAACCGCGCTGCGATCCCCGGCTCGGAATACTGCCAGGCACGGATCACCTTGAGTGCGACCAGGCGGCCAAGACCATGCTGGCGGGCCTTGTACACAACACCCATCCCGCCCCGACCGACTTCCTCAAGCAGGTCGTAGCCGGGGATTTCGGGCAACCCGGGCGCATCCTGGTCCGCGGCCCGCCCCACAACCGGGAAACCGCCCAGCGTCTCGGAATCCTGAAGGGCGCGATGCAGGTCGATCTGGCGTGCGAGCCGGTCCGCGAACCGTGGGAACCGGGCCGACAACTCCTCGACCGACGCTGGCTCGCCCATCGACTCGCGAATGAGAAACTCGTTGTAGACGAGCTCGAAATAGGCCTCGTCGTCGCGGGACAGGGCCGCATGCTGCGCCAGGTAGTCTTCCACACGCCGGCGTTCACCCTTGCGCCAGCGCTCGAGCTGATCAAGGCAGAGCCGCTCGGCCAGATCGATGAGCCCGGTATCGTGTGTTGGCTCGAGCGGCTGCTCTGAATCGCCAGGACGGGGCGTTCCGGCACGGATCGTCGCGAAGGGGTCTGGGCGCCTGGTCATGACCGGTCTCGAAAGGACAAGCGACGAACACGGTTCTTCCCAGGGACCTGATTGCCGTTGCGAGCAGGATCGGACGAGGCGAATTCCTGGGAATTATCCGGCCCCGGCGATTCCCAGTTCGCGCTCGATCCGCTCCACTGCGCGTGAGAGCTGTTTTCTACGTGCATCCGGTGAACCGCCGACTTCGCGGGCTACGGCCGCCCAGTCAAGCCCCTGGGCACGCAGTTCCGCCATGCGCCGCTCTTCAGGCGAGAGCCGCTCGCGAAAGGCCTCGAGCAATTCGCGCGACGCCACGATTGCACTCGGCGTCTCACCCGCATCGAGCGCCTGGTCCAGCACCGGCAAACCGCCTTCAACCCTGCGCACGTCTCGCCGATCCCGCTGATGGTATCGAACCTGCTCGGCCAGCTTGTTCCGAGCAATACCCACCAGCAGGGGGACAAGCTGCCTTGGCTCGTCGATGTCGTATTCCCCGAGCGCTGCTCGCAAGAAAAAGCTCGCAAGCACCGACTGGCAGATGTCCATCGAGTCGAAGACCCTGCGAAGGCGAGGGTTTCGCATCCGCAGCCAGCCCCGGATCTCGAGCCGAATCTCAGGCTCGCACCGCCGCACAAGCTCCTCGGCCGCGCGCTCGTCCCCGGCCCGAATGCGTGCAAGGAACTCCGCGTATCCTTCCCGGTTCAGCGCTTGAGCCATCTTCGCCACTCCTGGTCAGCGGCCTGGCGGCCCCGAGGAGTCATGGACAAAATTTTAGCATCCGCTCGCATGTATAAACAAACCCAATACCCAGCGCAGGGCCAACTTCTCCACGCCGCCCGCTGGAAATCAACCGCTTTTCCACCTACGATGCCCCCATCTTCGGCCTTGTGGAACCTGGAATCCCTGCGCCAGACCGCATGAGCAAACCCTACGACGCCGCCACGCGCCAGTTGATCGAGCTGGGGCCCATCGACTGGCTCCGGTTCCTTCACGTCCCCGTCGCCAGGCCGGATCAGGTGCGCGTGCTCGATTCGGACCTTTCGAGCTTCACCGCCGAGGTCGATCACGCAATCTGGATCGGCGACGACCTTCCCTGGATCGAGCACGTGGAGCTGCAGGCCGGCCGTGACCCCGAGCTCCCCGAGCGCATCTGCTGGTATAGCGCACTTTTGCGCAGAAAGCACAACGTCCCCGTCCGGTCCAGCGTGGTCTTGCTTCGCGCGGCGGCGGACGGCCCGGATCTGAACGGAATCCACGAGCACCGGGATCGGTTAAACCAGGTTTACAACCAGTTTCGATATAATATTATTAGGGTCTGGCAAACCCCGGTTGATGAAGTCCTGGCTGCTGGTCTCACGGTCCTCCCACTCGCGCCCGTGGCGCGTGTGGATCCGGGACAGTTGCCACGAATTCTGACCTCGGTCGCCCAGCGGCTCAAGGCCGAGGCAGACCCGGCCACGCTCGAGCTATTCTGGGCAGCCACGCGGATCCTGATGGGTCTCAGGTACAGGCCAGGCGATATCGAGGCCATCGCGGGAGAAATCATGAGCACCATCCTGGGA
Organism: Planctomycetales bacterium; assembly: GCA_027451885.1. Taxonomy (GTDB): domain Bacteria; phylum Planctomycetota; class Planctomycetia; order Isosphaerales; family Isosphaeraceae; genus JAKBAP01. The sequence continues at coordinate 5,808 of DAIDHX010000282.1, read as the reverse complement.
ATTCGGGGGATCGAGGCATCCTCGGAATATCAGCGCATGTTCGATCGCGGCAAGGAGGAGGGCCTGCAGGCAGGCTTGCAAGAGGGCCGACAGGAGGGCCAGATCGAGGGTCGCCAGGAAGGTCAAATCGAGGGCATCCGCGCTGCGATTTTGCGAGTGGGAACCCGTCGGTTCGGCCAGCCCCCGGCGGATGTCGAGAAGGTCCTGAGCACAACCGTGAATCTGACTGCGTTGCAGAATCTGCTCGACCGAGTGCTGGATGTTCAGTCCTGGCAGGACGTGCTCCGGGACGCACCCGGGGATCAAGGAACCTGATCCAGCCGAAAGTCGAAGGCGAGAGAGGTCTGTCGCAGCCGCGTGGGATCAGACAAAAACCCGGCGATTGTAAACGAACCACTCGACAAGCAGCACGCCCAGGACGAGCAGGGCGAAGGTCTTCCAGAGATCCTGTTTGACCTGAGGCGGTTTTTCAACGCCCGTAACTGTGTTATATCCCACCTTGATCTTGTACGACTCGACCAGGTCGCGCGGGGTTCCATCGGGGACGATTCCGCGCGTTGAGAGGTCGCTTTCCCGCAGGTCGAACAGGTTCACGGCGAACGGGAGCGATTGATCCGGCGGCCAGGTCGCGCGGTAGATCCCCGTCCTGTCCGCGTGCGCGTAGACGTACGTGCCTTGCGTGGATCGGGGAACCGCCTCAGCCGCCTGACCGCGGGGAGGCGTGACGTCGATCGACTTCTCGCTCGTCTGGGCGTGGATTGCATAGGGCCGACCGGGCTCGGCAACGGTCTCTCCCGACCCTTCATGTGCGTGCCCCAGCGTATTGATCGCGTTCATGATGAAGAGCGGGAAACTGATATATCGAAACCAGGTCGTGTTGGGAACGTCGCCGGTCAGGAGCGGGAAGGTGACAACGGCATCGGTGTATCCTTCGCGTGTGACGGTAAAGGCCATCGGTCCCTTATCCCCTTCGATGAGGATATGCGCGCCGGGGGGCAGGTCGACCGCGCGGCCGTGCGCGACGTAAACGAGCGGCAGGTCGCGCAGATACTGAAGCAACGGATGGGCCACGTCGCTGTCGAGAATGATTGGTGTGGCGACTTCCCTCGGATTGGCGAACGCCGGTCCGAGCGGGAACGCGCCGAAGGACAACGTGCTCGCCTCGGGCGCGACAGGAGGCTGCACACCGTCCAGAATCACCAGGTCATAGCGCCCGCCCCGGAGATCACGGAGCGCCTGCTCGCCCCTGGCTTGCTCCGGATTGATGACGGCGATCTCGGCCCGGGAGGCGACTGCGGGCGTCTTGAGTGCGTCAAGCAGGTAACGATTGCCCGGCGTGATCACGAGCACCTGCGACTTGCGGTTCGCTCCCACCACGGCATACGCATGGTTATCAAGCGGTAACGCGTCCTCGACCTTGAGGCGGACCTCATACGCGGTCGCGGCCGATTCCGGCAGGTCGAACTTGAAGGACTGCTCGCCCTGGGCTGGCAGCTCAAGCGCGATGGCGTCGATCAAGGTCGACTCAGCGGGCGTGGTGGAGCGATACAGCTCGGCTTCGATCGAGGCGACCTCCGCGCGAAAATTCCGCACGCGCCCAAAGAGCTGATGCAGGTCGGGCTTGTCATCCCCGGTCCGCGCCTCGAGCGCGAGGATCGCCACATTGTCAGACGGGCGCGAAAGCGGGCGAGGAGCTCCATCCTTCGTGGCGTCCGCGGGCCTGTAAGGGGGCGGCCCAGGCCCGATCACCACGACCTCGGGATCGAGATTCCCCAGACTGAATTCCTCGACGTCGCTGAATCCGCCATCGGTATAGATGTAAAGCCTGGGCGGCGCGGGGGAGCTGGGCGCGGGCAGAGCGCTGCCGGGTTTGCGATCGTCGACCTGCTTGAGCGGGTTCGCGAGCCCCGCGGCTACCTCGAGCGCATCGCGGAGCGAGGTCCGCGCCTCCGTCTGCTCGATCGCATCGATCCGTTCGAGCAACATCCGCCGGTCGCCGGTATAAGGCGAAATCACCTGCGCCCTGTCCGCAAAGGCGATCACCATGCCCAGATCGGCGGCGTTCATCCCCCGCACAACCTCGCGCGCCAGCGACTTCGCCTTCTCGAGCCGGCTGGGCTTGATATCCGTCGCACCCATGCTCGCCGATTGATCGATCATGAGCACAAACCGCCTGCCGCCACCGGGGGCGGAGTCGAAGCGAATCCCCAGCAGGGCAAGCATCGCCAGGCCAACGGTGAGCAATTGCAGGAAAAGCAGCAGGTTGCGCTTCAGCCGCTGGAACAGGCTATTGACCCGCACTTCCTCGAGACTTCGCTTCCAGAGCAGTGTGCTCGAGACCCGCACCGGGCGCCGCCGAAGCTTCAAAAAGTAAAGCGCGATGATTCCCACCGGAACCCCGGCCAGAATGCACCAGGCGGTGGTCGAAAGCGGGCTCGCCACCTGAATCGGCGCGACTCCCGCAACCAGAACCCGTTGGATTCCACCCATCACACGGACCTCGCGCTCAAAGCTCCGGCTCGCCCCCGCGGGGCGTTCGCCGCTTCGCAATCATCATGAAAAGCAAATACGCAACCACTACCCCCCCCGCGCCATAAAACACCCAGGGGCTCTTGATCATGAATCGACTCAGAAACTCTTGCACAGGCGCTCCTTCCTGGCTCACCCCGCGCCACGGCGGCACACCCTAGCGCACCAGCCCGCGATCGCGCAGATAGCTCAGGATCAAACGATCGAATGGATTCTGATTCGTGGTGAATATATAAGTAATCCCCCGCGCCATGCACCAGGCCTTGCAGCCCCCCACAAACGCGTTCAACGTCTCTTCATAGCGCTTGAGCAACCCCGCGCTCATCGTCACATCAGCAATGTCGCCATCCTCGGCGTCGATGAGCTTGAGATCCCCCGTGAGGTCGGGCTTCACTTCTTCCTGCGCCAGGATATGGATCAGGAAGATGTCCAGGTTCTTTGCCAGCAGATAGCGAAGCGCCTCCTGGTAGCCGTTCTTGTCGAGCAGATCGGACACGACCACAACCACGCCCTTGCGCGTGGTTCGAAGCGCGAATTGGCGGGCAGCGGCGGTGAAGTCGCTCGAGCCCGAGGGCTCAAGCGCCTCGAGATAGCGCACGATCCGCCACATCTGCGACCGCCCCCGGATCCCGTGAATGCCCTGGTCAAGCCGCGTGCTATAGGCGTCGAGCTGCACCCGATCGTGATTCACAAGCCCAATGAACGCAAGCGCCGCCGCCACCTGCTTGGCGTAGCGCAGCTTGGTCGGAGTGCCGAAGTCCATCGACCGGCTTACATCAATGAGCGTGTGCACATGCAAATCTTCTTCCTCAAGAAAGAGCTTGAGAAAGAGCCGATCGAGCCGGCCGTAGACGTTCCAGTCGATATGCCTGAGATCATCGCCCGAGGCATAGTTGCGATGCTCGGCGAATTCCACCGACGAGCCCTTGCGCTTGCTCCGGCGTTCCCCCTTCATCTGGCCCACGAACACGCGGCGGCTGACCAGCTCGAGCTGCTCGAGCTTGGCCATGAAGAGCGGGTCGAGCAGCGGATCCGACTCAGCGGGAGGGTGCTCGAGCGTGGTCGCGGGTTGGGTCATGAGCGGCATCCAGCTTGGTTTATTGGCGGCGACTGCAAAATCATCCCGCCCGGTCGGCGATCCAGAAGAGTCCCAAAATGGCGGCGACGGCGGCGGCAAGCCCCAGGAGCCAGGGCACGAGCGCCTCGACGAAGATCAGCAGCCTGGCCTTGAGGCCAAGCTGGGGCATGCGTTCCAGAAACCCGAGCGCTGTGAGCCAGCTTTCGACGATGATGAGCAACCCCGCGGCGGCGGTGGCGAAGGCGAGCACGGGCTCCTCGCGCCAGCCGACCGCCGACACCACAAACAGCAAAGCGCAAAGGGCGACCAGGCAGTAGAGGTCGCTCCGCGTAAAGCGCAAGGGTTCGCTCTGCGGGGTGGCCCAGTCATGCTCGGGCGCGGGGGGTGGGTCGTAGATATCACGCATCGGGGGCTCGCGTTCTGTTCCTGGGCTCAGGCGACCGCGGTCCTGGCCTCCGCCTTTTCCGGAACTGCCTCGACCAGTTTCTGCAGGACTTCGTCGGGATCGATCCCCTCCGCCTGGGCCTCGAAGTTCAGCAAGATGCGATGGCGCATGCTCGGCAGGTAGACCCGCCGCAAATCCTCGTACGAAACATTATAGCGGCCATCGAGAAGCGCCCGGGTTTTGGCCGCGAGCACCATCGTCTGGGCGCCGCGCGGGCTCGAACCCCAGCGGACGTATTGATTCGTCACCGCGGGTGCGAACGGCCCCCGGGGATGCGTGGCAAGCGAAAGGCGGATCGCATAGTCCTGCACATGAGGCGCGATCACAACCTCGCGCACCAGCCCCTGCATGCGCAGCAGTGTCTCGCCGTCGATCACGCGCTCCGCCTTCGCGGCCAGGCCCTTCGTCGTGCGGTCGAGAATCGCGCTTAACTCCTCGCGCGTCGAATAACCCACCACCAGCTTGAGCAGGAAGCGATCGAGCTGGGCCTCGGGCAAGGGATACGTCCCTTCCTGCTCAATGGGGTTCTGCGTCGCCATCACGAAGAACGGCGACTTGAGCCGGTGCACCACGCCGCCGACCGTGACCGAGCGTTCCTGCATCGCCTCGAGCATCGCCGATTGCGTCTTGGGCGTGGCCCGGTTGATCTCGTCCGCGAGCACAATCTGCGCGAAGATCGGCCCCGGCTGGAACTCGAACACCCTGCGGCCGTCGGGCGATTCCATGACCATGTTGGTGCCGATGATGTCGGCGGGCATCAGGTCAGGCGTGAACTGGATCCGGCTGAAATCGAGCGCCACGGCCTCGGCCAGGGTGCGCACCAGCAGAGTCTTGCCCAGCCCGGGCACCCCCTCCAGGAGCGCATGCCCGCCGATGAACAGGCAGGTCAGCACCCCCTGCACGATCTCCTCGTGCCCCACGATCACCTTGGCGATCTCGCGGCTGACGCGTTCATGGTGCTTGCGGAATTCCTCGGCTCGAGCTTCCATCGACGCGGGATCGTGTTCGGCCATGAGGGTACCTCTCGGTTCCAGTCGGGACGCCGGGCGGATCAGGCGTCGGGTTTGCCAGTGTCGGAGTCTCGTTCGCGTTCTTCCCACACCCGTTTCTTGGCCTTGAGCAAGCGCCCGGTGTAACCCGGCGTTTGTTTCTCGCCGGGATTGGGAGCAAGCCCGGGCCTGGTGGTTGATTCCTCTGTGCTGCGCGGCGGCGGCGGTTGATTTCCCTGGAGCTCCGGCGGCAGCGACACCGGCTGGGACGGCGGCTCAAACCCGTGCTCAGGCGCGCGTGCCCGGTTCATCTCGGCGTCGGCCAGGGCCTTGCGCGTACGGAGCTTCTCCATGTAGTCGCTCGACTCCTCGGCTTCGCCCGCGTGAATCCCCGCCCAGCGCGCCTTGATCCGCTGCACCAGCCAGCTCATGTCGAAGGCGAGCCTGCGCACCGCCACGTCGCCCAGGAACGCCCCCATCGCCAGCACGAGCAGGAACGGCCAAAGCGGCGCGAAGGCTTCGGGAATGACCAGCCCGGGCTCGCGCCGAAAGTGGTCGATCTCACGCGCAGTGGCCGTGACGTCCGGGCGCCCGTCCGGGCCCTTCTTCCAGGACACGACCGTGCCGTCGGTGATCGACGCCAGGGTTTCGAGCGTCGTCGGGTTCGAACGCAGCTCGCGGTATTCGTCGGAATACGGCACCGACACCCCTGACGAAACCACCCCCTGCACGCCCCCCGGACCGCGAAATCCCAGATTCACGAAGTA
>DAIDHX010000281.1 GCA_027451885.1 Planctomycetales bacterium | reverse complement strand
ACTGGGCGTAAAGCTGCGCCTGGCAGTAGGCCATCTGGCGGTCATCCGGCTCCTTGGGGCGAATGAAGCCCAGGTTGATCGTGTCCAGATTGAGCAGCCTGGAGCGGGTGGGCACGCGCTCGATCAGGAGCCGGTTCCAGGGCTGCGGCCGGGGATAGCCTTCGCTCTCGACGGCGAGGGCCTCGGTATACCAGTGGGGGATGTTGAAATCGGTTTGCTGGAGCGTGATCACGTGGGTGAGCTCGTGGGTCAGCACGCGTGCCCAGTTGAAGGGCACGCGGGTGGCGCGGGGGCTGGCAAGGGCGACCACGCGCCCGGTGCACGCGCCCACCGTGGGCACGAACGGCAGCCCGACGGTGCGCCCGCTGAACCACTGGTGCGAGATCAGGATCTCGATCTGGGTTCGGCCCGCGGGGGCGTAGCCAAACCGCCTGGTGAGCGTGGGGTAGATCGATTCCAGATAGCGAGACATGTAGCGCCCCAGCAGCGCGTCTTGCCTGGGGTCGACGAGCACGGAGTAATGATCGCTCACGATCGGCGTGTAGGACGCCATGTGCTTGAGCACCTTCATCATGTTGAGCGCGCGCACGTTGAAGGGGTCGGCTTCGAAGGCGGCGTCGAAGAGGGCGCGGGCCTCGGCTTCGCGGCCGACCTGCATGTAGAGCATGCCGAGACCGATCGAGGCGTCGGCGCGGCCCGGCTCGGCGGCCAGCGACATCAGGAACGCCCGCTCGGCCGAATGATACTTGCGGCGATCCGCCAGCCGTTCGCCCAGGGCATGATAAAACCGGGCAGGGCGGGGGTTGTTCGCCAGCGCGGCGAGCTCCGCGGCCGTCGCCCCCAGCGGGTCGACCAGTAACCGCCGGCTGGCCGCCAGTCGCGCCAGCGCGGACTCATCACGCGGATTGAGCGCCACAGCCTTAAGCGCGGCGGCAAGCGCGTCGTCAAAACGCTCGTCGGAAATGTTGAGATCGGCGAGCAACACATACGCCGGGCCGAATTGCGGGTTCACTGCCAGCGCCCGCTCGGCCTTGCTCCGCCCCGAGGCGAGCTTGTAGACCTCCAGATCCGCTTGCCCCAGCGTCACCAGGACCTCAGGCGCCAGCGGGTTGATCTGCTGCGCCCGCGCCAGCTCACGCGTCGCCGCACGCTCGTTCGTCCCCTGCAAGAACAGCCGCCCTTCGAGCCAGGGCGCACGCCAGCAAAGCGGGTCCGTGCGGATCGCGGCCTCGTAAATCTCGTTGATCACGTCGTTGAGCGCGTCCGCCAGCTCCTCACCCCGCGCAGTCGCCTGGTAATACCGCTCCGCAGCCTGACCCACCAGCAAAAGCTGCTCCGGATCACGAGCCATCTCAAACCGATTGCCGTTGTAGCGATCGATGAACCACTTGTAACCCTCAAGCGCACCCGCGCGATCGCCCCGCGCTTCACGCAACTGCGCCTGCACAAACCGCCCCCTGGGATGATCAGGCGCAAGCGTTAAGGTCTCGCGCACCCGCGCGTCCGCCGCCTCCCAATCCCCACGCCCAAACGCCAGCTCCGCCAGCCGAGCCCGAAACTCGGGATTCTTTGGCGACTCCCCGATAGCCTTTTTAAGCAAGTCGGCTGCCCTGGCGTATTCACCCTGGCTGGTCAGGCAATCGGCGGAACCGAGGGTGATCGCGGTTTTGAGGGCAGCAGACAGGCCGTTGGGTTTTCCGGCTTCCGCCGCGGCCACGGCGCTGAAGGCCTCGGCGGCCTCGGCATAGCGGCCGTTGGCCAGCAGGCGCCTGGCCTCCTTGAGCACGCCGTTCACGTTCTCGTCAGCGCCTGGAGCGGCTTGCTGGGCTCGAATGGTCCCCTGGAGCAAGATCACGGCCATCAAGGCGCCTGTGGCGATTCGTCGCATGGTGTCTCGTCCTCCTCGCGTCGTGCTTTCACCTTACCAGACGCCGCCGTTGCCCGGCAGCACCCGCGCGGGGTCACGAACAATCGTCCCTGGCCGATTGCTGGCAAAAACCCGCAGGCGCGCTAGAACCGGTCTAGCAGGATGTGGCGAGCGCGAATCCAGGTGCGGGGAATAGTCGCCATCTTAAGTATAACGCCATTTCGGTCCGATCAGCTCAGGGGTGGGTCAAGACAGGGGCGAGGAAGCGCCCGAGAACCGGCAGGAGGCCACGGCATGGGTTGCGAGCTGGAGAATCGTGTCGGCCCGCGCGCCTGGTCGCTCGTGCTGGTTGCTCTTGGGCTGGGGTCGCTGGCCGGCTGCATGCACGACCAGCTTCGCTACACGGCCAGGCGCACCTCGCGCACCTTGCCGGATCTGCAGTATCAGCAGGTGATTGACAACCTGGCGCTCATCGCCGCCAATCCCGGCTATTTGCCCTACCTGGCTGTTGTGGGGCAGGGGGCGGTGCAGGTGACCGACAGCGGCAACAGCTCGCTTTCGCTGACCATGGCTCCTCGGACGTTCACCTCGACGATTCTGGGTTTCGCGGCCACGCGCAACGTCACGGGCACCTGGAGCGTGGGCACCGTCACAAGCCCCGAAAAGCTGCGCCAGATGCAGTTGATCTACCGCCAGGCGGCTGGCCGCGCGCTGGCCGGCGATCCTTCCGAGGCGTGGCTGCATGTCGGCTGCCGCCGCGACGTCCCACGCGACGCCGTTTATGTCGGCCGCCACGGGAAGGTGTTCGTCTGGGTCGATCAGGAGGGCATCGATGGGCTGTCTGGCCTCACGCTCAGGATCATGGACGTGGCGACACGCGAGGACACTCCCGCACCAGCGCCCCATGCACTTTACGGCGGTGAGCGCCCCGAAGCGCTCCCATCGGCTGTTCCCAGGCGCAACTTCCAGGTGCCGCCCACAGGGCCGATCTACACGCCGGGGACGCGTTGAGTCCGCCGCGAGCTCGAGCTCAAAGCCGGTGTTCAGGCCGAATCTCCCATGATTGTCGTCTGGTCCATGTGGCTGGGATCGCGGCTGGCGCGCGGCTCACCCTCGCGGATCTCGCTCAGCAGGTAGGTCGTCTTCGACTGCGATTCATAATATGTGCGCATGACGACCTCTGCCTGGATGCCCATGAGGATGCTCATGCCGCCCGCCAGGAAGAACATCACGGTGAGCGCGGGGAGCGGCGTCTCCACGAACGACTTGACCGGCTGGTTGGGATCCCAGAAGAGCGCGGGCCAGGGGAAGACGAACTTGAAGTAGAGCATCGCCAGGAACGACAGGATCCCAAGCGCGAACGACCAGAGCCCGAAGCGGCCGAAGAAGTGCAGCGGGCGCTGGGCGTAGCGCTGGAGAAACCGGATCAGGATCAGGTCCAGCACCACATTGAACGTGCGCCCCAGGCCGTACTTGGTCCGGCCGGCGGTGCGCGGGCGGTGGTTGACCACGAGCTCGGCCACCTTCGCCCCTTGCCAGGCCGCGAAGATGGGGATGAAGCGGTGCATCTCGCCATAGAGCCGCACGCCTTCGAGCACGCGGCGGCGGTACACCTTGAGCGTGCAGCCGAAGTCGTGCAGCGGCACGCCGGAGAGCCTGGCCACCAGGCGATTGGCGAGCCACGACGGAACCTTGCGGGTCACGAACGCGTCGTGCCGGTTCTTGCGCCAGCCCGAGACCACGTCGAAGCCGCGGTCGAGCTCCTCGATCAGGCGAGGGATGTCCGCTGGATCGTTCTGCAAATCGCCGTCGATGGGCGCGAGCAGATCGCCCCGCGCCAGGTCAAGCGCTGCACTGAGCGCAGCGGTCTGGCCGCAGTTGCGCCCCAGCAGCACGAGCTTCAGATGCTCAGGATCACGCCCTTGCAGCCGCATCAGCCGCTCGCGCGTGCCGTCGGTCGAGCCGTCGTCCACAAAGATCAGCTCATACCGAAAACGGCTGCCCAGGAGCACCGCGCAGAGCTGGTCGTAGAGCGGTTCAACGTTGTCTGCCTCGTTGTAGACCGGGATCAGCACCGAGAGGTCGATCGCCTGGCCGTCGCGGGATCGACCCCCGGCGGGCGTTTTCATGGAGCTTAGCCTCTCATGTACTGGAGCAGATAACGGCGGCTGATCTCAAGCGCGTCCATCCGCAGCTCGAGCGAGCCTTCGAACACGCGATCCTCCACCTCGATCGCCACGTGGCCGGTGAATCCGGCTTCGTAAAGCGCGCCCAGGAACGCGCCCCAGTTCACCCCACCCTGGCCGGGGATCTTGGGCGTGTGCCACAGGTTGGGGTGGGCCAGCACGCCGTGCTCGGCAAGTGCGATGGGATCGATCCGCGCGTCCTTGGCGTGGATATGGAAGAGCCGATCCTTGAACTCGTGCATCGGGCGCACATAGTCGAGCTGCTGCCAGATGAAGTGCGAGGGATCGAAGTTCAGGCCCAGGCTCGGGCTGGGGATCTCGGCAAAAATGCGCCTCCACACGATCGGCGTGGTTGCCAGGTTCTTGCCGCCGGGCCATTCGTTGGCCGTGAAGAGCATGGGGCAATTCTCGATGGCGATCTTCACGCCGTGCGCCTCGGCATGGGCCACGAGCGGGCGCCAGACCTCGAGAAACCGCGGCCAGTTGGCGTCGACCGACTGGGTGTGATCACGGCCGGCGAAGGTGTTGACGACCGAGACGCCGAGCTGCCACGCGGCCTCGATGATCTTGCGCAAATGGCGTTCCTGCGCGGCGGCCGCGGCCTGGTCCGGGCCCAGGATGTTGGGGTAGTAGCCCAGGCCCGAAATCTCGATCCTGTGCCTGTCGAAGACCGCGCGGATGTCGTCGGCCCGGGCGGGCGAAAGCGCAGTGACGTCGATATGCGTCACGCCCGCGTAGCGGCGATCGGCCGCGCCCGGCGGCCAGCACATCACCTCGACGCTTGAATATCCAAGCGCACTTGCGCGTTCAACAACCTGCTCGAGCGCGAGGTCGGGAAAGATCGCCGAGACAAAGCCGAGTTTCATGGCGTCTGTGTCCTTGCGGGTGCGGGAGGGGAAGGCTCAGGCGCGGCGGGTGCAACCGTGGCCCAGGCGTGCGTGCGTGCGCTCTGGGCGATCGCCTCGCAGATCCGAGCTTCCTGGTCGCCGTCGGCGAACGAGGGGAACGTGACGGCCCGCGCGGGATCGCGCGCGGCGATCCAGGTGTAGATATCGCGATGGAGCTGCTTGAAGGTCTCGGGAAAGCCCTCGGGATGGCCGCCGGGATAATCCGAAAACGCCGCCGCGGCCGGCGAGAGCAGGCTGGGATCGCGCTCCAGCAACCGGCTCGCCCCCTGCCGCGAACCGATCCAGAGCTGGTTGGCCGCGTCGCTATCCCAGGCGAGCGAACCCCTGCTGCCGGAGATCTCGATCCAGAGCCGGTTCTTGCGCCCGGCAGTCACCTGCGAGACGTGAAACAGGCCCCGCGCCCCCTCGGCGAATCGCAGCATGACCGCCGCGTAATCGTCGGTCGTCACCTCCACGGCCGCCGCGCCCCCCTTTGCCCCCGAACCGCCGAAGGTGTCGCTGGGGCCGAGCGGCTTCATCCGCCGCGGGTGGACCGTCAGCAGATCGGCGCAGACCTCCTCAATCCGCTGCCCCAGTATCGACTGCGCCAGGTCCATCCAGTGCGTCCCCACGTCCGCCGCCGCCCGCAGGTTGGTCTGTCCGTCCGACTCGACACGCCAGTTGTAGTCGGTCGGCTCAAGCAGCCAGTCTTGCACATATGAGCCTGTCACCGCCAGCACGCGGCCGATCTCCCCAGAACGCACCCGCTCACGCATCTCCAGGCAGAGCGGGTAATACCGCACGTTGTAGTTCACCGCCGCGGCGAGCCCCGGCCTCGCCCGCGCGGTCTCGAGCAAACGCGCCGTCTCCCGCGCCGAGATCCCCAGCGGCTTCTCGCAGATCACATGCTTCGATGCCTCAAGCACGCGCTGCGCCTGCTCCGCATGCGCCGCGTTGGGCGAGGCCACGTGCACCGCCCCCACGGCGTCATCCCCCAGAAGCTCATCGAGGCTCGCATATACCCGCGGAATCCCCAGCCGCCGCGCCAGCGTGCGCGCCCGCTCGATCGAACCCCCCAGCAGCCCCCGCACCTCGATGCCGTTGCGCCTGAGCGCCTCCACGTGCACCGGGCCGATAAAACCGCCCCCGATCACCGCCGCCGCCGGCAGATCGAGCTCATGAAGCGATCGAGTCATGGCGCACACTCTCTCTGTCGACCACCCACAGAACCCAGCCCGCTACAGCTTGAGAAGCCCAAAAATCATCCCCACCACCAGCCCCGCCAGGTGCGCGGCGTTCGCTATCGGCCCCAGCGCCCCCGTCATGCAGAGCACCAGCCAACCGAGCATGAGCAGGACCGAATTGGGATGCAAGACCATACCCTGCTCAGGCTCGTGGATCGTCTTCATCCAGACGTAGCCGAAAAGCGCATAAAGCACGCCAGACATCCCCTGGAACCGGTGAAACCCCCCCGGATCCACCCGTTCCATGTACAGATACTGCCCCGTGTTCGAGACAACCCCCCCCACCAGAACCAGCAGAGCCAGGATCAGCGTGTTCCGCCGCGTCTCGATCAGCGTGCCAAAAAAATTGCACGCGCTTAAATTAAAGATAATGTGCAGAATGTTCACATGCATGAATATTGGCGTGATCAACCGCCAGATCTCGCCCGAGCGGATCCCGCTCAGGTGGTCGTCGGCCGGCTGCCCGTTCTCGTTGATCAAAAAAGTCGCGTACTCCAGATTCAGCATCATCCAGATGCGCACATTTTTCGATCCAGTTTGCTGGAAAAAGAACACGACGATCGCCACGGCGATGAGCGCCACGGTGAGCGGCCGGCGCTTGAAACCGGGCGCGGCCCAGATGTCGCGGACGTCTCGAAAATTCTTCTGGAACTCCTTCTCGCGCTTGCGGTGCTCCTTCCGCACCGATTCCGCCACGGTCCGAGCGGCCTGGTAACGCGCGTCCAACGGCGCGGCGAGATAGGCCGTGAGCTCCTCACGCGCCTGCGCAACCTGATCCTCATTCAGAATCCAGACCGGCCAGCCGTCCGCCCCGTCGTCGATGCGCGACCGCACGCCCAGGCTGAGCAGGTAGTCCCGAAAAACCTCGGGATCAAGATTCTTCGGCAGCACTCCTATCTGACGCAAGCGTGACTCTCCCTGAGAAAGCCGGCGCGAATCATATCCGGGATCGGCCTCGGCCGGGACCTATAGAGAGTATCACAGCGCACCGTGAGACGCAGCGAAGCCGATCTCCCGGATGCCGTTGACGACGGATTCATCAAACAGCATCATGCGGTGGATTTCACTCATCTTGAGCCCTGGCGTCCCGGATCGAATCCTGCGCGAGGCCGCGAACGATGCACGCACTGGACGAGGACGCCCCGCTCGCCTGGCGCGAGCCTCCATTCTGGGCAATCCGCTGCCGCGATGCGAAAGGCTGGGGCATGCGCGGCATGATCGCGGCCGTGGGTTTTGTCGTGGGATTGGCGCTGTTTCAATCCGATGCCCAGCCCGCCCGGCGGCAAGACCTGACTGAGACCGTGTTGCTCGCTTGCCTGTTCGGGCTTGGCCTCCCAGTCCTGCTGGAATTGCCCATGCTCATGCGCGAGGTCACGCTCTTCGACGATCGGATCCATGCGGTCAACCCCGAGCTGTCGTTGCTGTACAACAGGACGTGGAACTTCGCGGAACTGGTCTCGGCACGATTACTCACGCCCGAGGAGCTGGGCCGCGCGTTCGCGGTGATCGAGCTTCAGACCACGCGCAAGGCGCACAGGCTCGGCGTACCGGCATCCTTGCCGCTGCAATCGATCGCCCAGGCGTTTCAGGACGCGGGAGTTCCTGTCGTCGTCGCGCGCTTGCCGCCGGAGCTCGAAGCCCCACGCGTGCGCCGGGGTTCCGACTGGGTCGCACCCGGCAAGCCGACCGCCTCGGCTCGGATCGACTGGGTCGACGCCGAGAACACCGCCGCATACACCAACGCGCAGATCGTGCTTCGGGACCTCATTCGCTACGGGCCCGCTTTCTTGCTGGGTCTCCCTGGGCTCGGGATCGTCGCCGTCTTCCTCGCTCGCCTTGAATTCCGCGACGCGGAATCCTTGCTCTTCAACCTGGGGATGCTCCTTGCCGGAGTGCTGCTTCTGAGTTTTGGCATCGGATACTTCATGCGGATCGGCATCCCAGCCTCCAATGCCTATTGCGAAAAAATCGCCGGCGAGTTGATCGAAACCAGGGCCGAGCGGATCGTCTCGCCGCGGGATCCCGACGCCGTGTTCGTTCGCGTGTCGAATTCCCCGCGAGAACAGAATCCGAGCGGATCCTTCGACGACGAGGGCTTCTTCAAAATTGACCACGCCGCCCGCGCGCTCTGCTTCGAGGGGCTATCCCAGCGCTGGTTCTTGCCGTTGGGAAGCCTGGTTTCCTTCCGGGTCGATGCGCTCAACACAGGGCCGCGCGTCGAGGGCGATCCAGCCGATATTCGCGTTTACCAAACGATCGTGAGCCTCAATCTCGACGGCGAGGTGAGAGAGGTGTCCCTCACGCGCGGCAGGACCAGCCTTGTGGTTCCAAACTCCGCGCGCGAGGCTCAAGCGATCGAGCTTGCGGATCAAATGGCGTCGCTTTGGCGGGGTGATCAGCGACCTCCGAGCCCAAAAGCCCCGGCATGAATGGCGAGGCGGTTGCAAGACTGCTAGACTAACGAGGTTCAGTCGTCCCGAAAGTCTCTGCCGAGTCATTCGCGGTCCACCTGGCGCTGGGGTAGGTCTCAGCGCCGTCACGGCCCATGGATTCGAGCTCGAGTCGCCGCGATGCCCAAATCACCGGCTCAGTACCGGGTTGTCATCTTCAACCCGATCGACGATCCCCAGGCTGTGAAGGACGTCATCGCGGCCGAGGTCGGTCTGCATCCCACCGACGTGGTGCAGTGGCTGGCAAGGGCGCCTGGAATCTGGCCGCGACTCCTGGAGGAGGACGAAGCCAGGCGGTTCCTCGATTGCCTCTATGAACTGGGGATCCCCGCCGAGGCCAGGCGGCTCGACCAGTTCCCTGAACTGAGCCCCCCGCGCACGGTGCACAGAGCCGCATGCTTGCCGGACGGCTTTCGGATCGAAGGGCTCCGCAGCGAGCCGACGCACTGGATCCCCTGGGACCGGATCGAGCTGATTTGCGCGGGCCGCATCTCCACCGAGGACGAATTTCGCGACGCCAAACCTCCACGCTGGCCGTCCTCCGTCGTCACCGGCTTCCGCGCGATCGCGCTCATGAAGCCTCGCCCCGTGCACCGCACAGCACGTGCCACGCGGATCCCGCGCGACCCCTCGTCCGAAGTCGTTATCGTCCGCCGCGACCCCCGCATCGCCTTTCGAGTCACCGAGGCCCACATGAACTATGCCTACCTCGGCGACCGACTCCGTGAATCCGCGGCAGAGAACTTTCCCCTCTTTCTTAGCGATCTTTGCAGCCACTCCACCGCTGCCTATATCACCGAGTCGACGCGCTCTCTGCTCGAACACCCCGAATCCCGCGACCACGAATTCAGTAGCTCCCAGGATCTGCTCGAGCACGCCACCCTGCGCCTGCTCTGGAGCTGGTACCGCCGCGATCGCGACGCCCAGGGCCAGCACAAATCATCCTGGAACTCTGACGAGCACGACCGACCCACCGATACCGATCTTGCTCCCCCGGAAGCCGAGGAAGAATCCACCGAGGATTGAGCCGATCCCTGGAGTCGAAGGCCCGCGCTCGCCCCGGAAGATGCCCGCAAGTCGAAGATCCGCCGCGGGTGCGGCAACACGAGCGACGCACCATCCCACCCCCTCGGCCCGCGGGCGCCAACCGCGAGCCGCCGCCACCAACCGCCATATTGCCAAGGAACACCCGCGGGGATTCACCCGCTCGCAACCAGACCGCCGCCCGCCGACCGCTGAGTCTCTGACCTCGGAGGCTCGCGGTTGAGCCTCTGACCGCCGAGCCGCACGGCTGAGCCCCGCGACCGGTCTGCCCGACTCACCGCCGACGGTCTGCCCGACTCAACGCCGCCGGTCGACCCGACTCAAAGCCATCGGTCTTAACGACTTAACGCCGCCGGCCTGCACGACTTAACGCCGTCGGTCTCGCCGACTCAACGCCGCCGGTTCTTCCGCCTGCTCTCTTTCTGCCGCCGGCGTTCTTCCTTCCGCTTCTTCCGCTCCCTGGCCTCCGCCGAGTCGTTCCGCTCCTGCGCCCGCCCAGCGCTCTCAGCACGCCTGGAACCGGC
>DAIDHX010000280.1 GCA_027451885.1 Planctomycetales bacterium | reverse complement strand
CGCGTCAGCACCTGCCGCACGGCGATTCTGGACAAGCCCGGCACACTCACGCACGGCCGGCCCATGCTGAGGGAGATCCTCCCCGCTGCGGGCTTCGAGCCTGACCAGGTCCTTGCGCTGGCGGCAAGCCTGGAGCGCTATTCCAAGCATCCGCTCGCGCTCGCCGTGCTTGAGGCAGCGCAGGAGCGCGGACTTGCCCTGCACGCGCCCGACGAGATCCGCGAGCCCGCGGGGCAGGGGCTGCGCGGAACCCTGAACGGCCGCGCGGTGGAGATCACCAGCCGCAAGCATCTCCTGGCGCGATCGCCCGAGCTTGAGCCCAACCTGCCCCCGGTCGCGGGCGGATTGGAATGCGTCATCACGGTCGACGGCCACTACGCGGCGACCATGCGATTTCGCGACCGGCCCCGCGCGGAAGGCGCACCCTTCATCCGGCATCTTGGACCCAAGCATCTCTTCAAACGCATCCTGATCGTCTCCGGCGACCGTGAGTCCGAGGTCCGCGACCTCGCCCGGCTCGTGGGCATCGACGAGATCCACGCCAGCAAATCCCCCGAGGAAAAGGTGGCGATCGTGCGCGCGCTCACCGCGGCCGCGCCCACCGCCTATCTCGGCGACGGCATCAACGACGCGCCCGCCATGACCGCGGCCACCGTGGGGATCGCCTTCGGCCAGGAAAACGAAATCACGGCCGAGGCCGCCGGCGCAGTGCTGCTCGAAACCTCGCTCGCCAGAGTCGACGAGCTGCTCCACATCAGCCGCAGGCTCCGCGCGATCCTGCTCCAAAGCGCGCTCGGCGGCATGACGCTCTCGATCCTGGGCATGATCGTCGCAGCGCTCGGGTATCTGCCCCCCGTCGCCGGCGCGATCACCCAGGAGGTCATCGACGTCCTCGCCGTCGTGAACGCCCTCCGCGTGGCGATCCCACCCGCCTCGCTCACCGACTATCAGACCGCGCTATCCGGCGCCGGCGATGAACACGCTAAATGAATATGCTGTCAGATTATATTGTATTGTGCAACAAATATTATGTTATAACATCATATTCTGTAATATGCATTCTTTCGTGTGATGCCAGCATCGCGTCACGCTGGACCCTGCCACGACTCGCCTGTTGCCGGCCGTCATCGCACGCGTTTCGAGGGGTTTCGCTCACTCCCGGGCGGCAAGCAAGAATGCGTGGTCCCTAAAGGATCGAATGCGCGTGACCGAGGCCGGTCGCTTGTTGGCCGGGCCGTGGTGGATTAGTCTAGGTCGATCCGGAAAGGCCCAGGCACGGGCCTATATCGTTTCAGGTGGCATCACCTGCGCTTCTGGGCCTGGACCAGCTTCTCTCGGCTGGATTCTGGGATGATCCGGCGCGAGTCCTTGTCAAGGAGTCTGGACGTGCCGTCCCTCGCGCCTCGAGGGGGCCTGGGCTCTGGTCTGTGTCGAGCCCTATGTTTCGCGGGCGTTGGTTGACCCAGGGTGCATGCGATGGCCGAAACCCATACCACCGCGGCGGTCCAGCGCTATCTGGACGAGCTGGGCGGAGATTCGCCTGCCGAGCCCATCATCCGTCCCCTGATGGACAGGTCTGTCCGCCGGCTTCATGTGCTGTGCGCCGCGCTCCTTTACAAGAGTTATCCCCGTCTGACGCGGCCGCCGTTGAATTTGCAGGTCGAGGAGCTGCTCGGCGCCGTGGTGGAGCGGCTGCTCAAGGCGCTCCGCGAAGCGCGCCCTCGGACCGTTCGCCAGTTTTTCGCGCTGGCCAACCAGCACACGCGGTGGGAGCTCAATGACCTGGCCCGGCGCCTGGATGAACAGCCTGCCGTGGTGGGACTTTGCGAGGATCTCGCGCCGTCCCCGCTCACGAGCGGTTCCGGGCTCACCCCTCTCGGCTTGCGGCTGCTTGAGGCGATCGAGTCGTTGCCGGAAGAGGAGCGGGAAGTCTTCGACCTCGTCCGCGTCCAGGGTCTCACGCAGGCGGAGGCCGCCGAGATCCTGGGTGTTAGCATCCGGACGGTGCGGCGACGACTGAACCGAAGCGTGGTGATCCTGACGCAGCAACTGGATGACCTCAATTAGAGCGCCAGGCCGCCGAATCAAGAGACGGCGTGGAGAGTCACGGTATGTCCTTCGATCCCCGCGTCCGTTATCTCATCGAGGATGTACTCGACACCGGAAGATCGGTCGAGGACGTGTGCCGCGACTCGCCGGAGTTGCTAGGCGAGGTCCACGACGGGCTGCGGAAAGTCCGGGCCATGGAGGCCCAGGTCAATTCGCTG
>DAIDHX010000279.1 GCA_027451885.1 Planctomycetales bacterium | reverse complement strand
TCGGTCCACTGGGTGCGCATGGCGATGGGCAGGTCGGTCTCGGCGACTTTCTGGATGCGCTCGATCGCGGCGCCTGAGCTCACGCCGGGCGCGCTATCGCTGTTGATCGCGGCGGCGGGATACATGTTATAGCGCATGATGAGCACGGGGCCCGAGACGTCGATGATTTCGGCCATGCTGCCCAGGGGCACCATGCCGCCGCGTTCGCTGCGCACCTTGAGCTGGGCCAGGTCGGCGATCTGGGTGCGGAATTCCGACTTGCCCTGCACGTTCACCTGCCAGGTTCGGCCGAAGAGGTTGAAATCATTGACATAGAGTGATCCCAGATACACCTGGAGCGTGTTGAAGAGCTCGGCGATGGACACGCCGAGGAGCCTGGTTTTGGTGCGGTCGATTTTGAGGTCGAGCCAGGGTGTGTGGGCGCGGAAGTTCGAGGACATGCTCGTGAGCATGGGGTCGTTCACCCCCCGGGCCACGATGCCATCGGCGACGTTTTCGAGGGCGTTCATGCCCAGGTTGCCGCGGTCCTGGAGGATGATCTTGAAGCCGCCGGCCGTGCCCAGGCCGTCGACGGCGGGAGCCTCGAAGACGTTGGCCGCGCCCTCGCCGACTTCCGCGGACATGGCTCTCTCGAGCCGGCGTGCGATCAAGCGGCTGGTGAGGCCGTGCTCCGCGCGGTGATGGAACTCGTCGAGCATGACGTACATCGAGCCGAAGTTAGGCGCGTTGGCGTTCAGGAGCATCGACTGGCCGGCGATGGCAACGGTGTGGGAAACGCCGGGGAGCGCGCGTGCCTGCCGCTCGATATCGAGCATGACCGCCTTGGTGCGCTCGAGCGAGGACGAATCCGGAAGCTGCACATTGAGCAGCAGATAGCCTTTATCCTGCGCGGGGATGAAACCGCTGGGGGCATTGGTGAAGCTGTAATACGTGAGCCCGAGCAGGCCGCCATACAGCACGAGCACGACCACCGAAACCCGGAGCAGCCCGCCAACCACGCGAGTATAGACGCGGGTTGCACCGTCGAAGCCCAGGTTGAACAGATGGAACAGGCTTCCGAAGAGGAAATTGAGCGGCTTGATGGCGATGGCGCCCACGATGGCGCCCAGGAGCAAGCCGAGCGCGGGCACGGCGAGCTTGTCGAGCACAGGCACCGGGAGTTTCTCGAGCGCGGGGGCGAGAGCGCGGCTGATCATCTCGCCGTAATGGCTCTGGATCTGAGGAGCGAGCCAGGCGTAACCTGCCCAGGCGAAGAGCGCCACGAAGGCCGGCCAGGGGAGCGTCTGGTAGACGCCCTTCTTGCGCGGCTTGAGCAACAGGGCGGCGAGCGCTGGCGACAGGGTGAGCGAATTGAACGCGGAGAGCACGGTCGAGGTGGCGATCGTAAGCGCGAACTGGCGGTAAAACTGCCCTGTGATCCCGGTGATGAATGCGCACGGCGTGAACACGGCGGTGAGCACAAGACCGACGGCGATCACGGGGGATGACACCTGTTGCATCGCCAGGATCGTGGCCTCGCGGGGCGCCATGCCGTGCTCGATGTGGTGCTCGACGGCCTCGACCACCACGATCGCATCGTCGACCACGATGCCGATCGCGAGCACCAGCCCGAACAGGGTGAGGTTATTGAGCGAGAAGCCGATGGCCGCCATCACCGCGAAGGTGCCGATGATCGCCACCGGCACGGCCACCAGCGGGATCAGCGCGGATCGCCAGTTCTGCAGGAACAGAAGCACCACAAGCGCGACCAGGATGACCGCGTCGCGCAGGGTCTTGAGCACTTCGAGAACCGACTCGCGAATGAACGGCGTGGTGTCGTAGACGATCTGATAATCAAGCCCGGTGGGGAAGCGCGACTTGAGCTCTTCCATCTTATCGCGCACGGCCTGGGCGGTTTCGAAGGCGTTCGAGCCAGGGCGTTGATAGACCGAGAGCGCGACCGAGGGGTGGCCGTCGAGCGTGCATTCCTGGTCGTATTCGCGGGCGCCTAGCTCGACCTCGGCGACGTCCTTGAGCCGCACCACGCGCCCCTCGGCGTCGGTTTTGAGAATCATGTCGCGGAACTGATCGACGTCGACCAGTCGCCCCAGGGTGCTGATGGTGTACTGAAACACCTGGCCGCGGGGCGCGGGGGGCTGGCCGAGCCGGCCGGCCGCCACCTGGATGTTTTGCTGGGTGATGGCGCTGGTGACGTCGGCCGCGGTCAAGCTGCGGAAGGCCATCCTTTGCGGGTCGACCCAGACCCGCATGCTGTAGTCGCGCTGGCCGATGTAGGTGATGTCGCCCACGCCCTCGAGCCGCGCCAGCTCGTCCTTGAGCTGAATCGTTGCGTAATTGCTCATATAAAGACTATCTCGGCTGTCATCGGGCGAGAACAGGTTGATCATCATGAGCACGGACGGCGACTTTTTCTTGACGGCCACGCCCCTGCGCTTGACGAGGTCGGGCAGGATCGGCTCGGCGAGCGAGACCTTGTTTTGCACGAGCACCTGGGCCATGTTCAGGTCCATGCCCAGGCGGAAGGTGACGGTGAGGGTGTAGGTGCCGTCGTTGGTGCATTGCGAGGACATGTAGAGCATGTTCTCGACGCCGTTGACATTTTGCTCGATGGGGGCGGCGACGGTATCGGCCACGACCTGAGCATTGGCGCCTGGGTAGTAGGCCGCGACCTCGACGGTGGGGGGAGTGATCTCGGGATACTGGGCGATCGGCAACCCGAAGGCGGCGAGCCCGCCTGCGAGCACAACGACGATCGAAAGGACCGAGGCGAAGATCGGCCGATCGATGAAGAATCGCGAAAACACGTGTTGCTCACTCCTCTTCGCGGGACGCGGGGGTTTGTTCGGGCTGTATGCGGTTGGAAACCGCGCGATCGCGGACCCTGCGGAGCATGCGTCTGGGGCTCACGAGCACAAGCGCGAAGTCGGCGATGGCGTGGAGCGGTCCGGTTGTGAACAGCCTGGTCTCGCTCACCCATTCGATGACAAAAAAGAAGACGGGCGTGAGCACGACGCCGAAGAGGGTGACGCCCAGCATGCCTGAGAAAACAGCCGTGCCCAGGGTGCGCCGCATCTCGGCTCCCGCGCCTGAGGAGAGCAAGAGGGGCACAACGCCCAGAATGAACGCGACCGAGGTCATCACGATTGGGCGCAGCCGCAAGCGGCACGCCTCGAGCGTGGCCTCCTTGATCGATAGGCCCATGAGCCGGTTGACCTTGGCGAACTCGACGATCAGGATCGCGTTCTTGCTCGCCAGGCCGACGAGCACCACGAAGCCGATCTGGCTGAAGATATTCACATCGGTGGCGGAAACGGCGATGCCCGCCCCCGCGCTTAAGAGGCACATGGGCACGACCAGAATCACCGCCAGGGGGAGCGACCAGCTTTCGTACTGGGCGGCAAGCACCAGGAACACCATCACGACCGCGAAGCCGAAGATGATCATCGCGGTGTTGCCGGCCTGGAGCTCGAGGAACGCCATCTCGGTCCATTCGGTGGCCATGGTCCCCGGCAGCACGGCGGCGGCGAAGGCGTCCATGGTATCGATCGCCGACCGCGAGCTGAAGCCAGGGGTCGAGCTCCCGGTGATAAAAGAAGCCGTGTACATATTATAGCGTGTAAGAACGAAGGGGCCGTTGCGCATCTCGATATTGGCGAGCGAGCCCAGCGGCACCATCGTCCCCTTGCGGCTTTTGACCTTGAGCCGCTGCACGTCCTCAAGCTGGTCGCGGAAGCGATCGTCGCATTGCACGATCACCTGCCAGGTGCGGCCGAAGAGGTTGAGATCGTTGACATAGAGCGAACCCAGGTAAATTTGCAGCGTATCGAAGACGTCGTGGAGGTCGACTTCCTTCATGAGGGCGGAGCTGCGGTTGAGATCGACGAACACCTGGGGAACATTGGCGCGGAAGACCGAAGACAGGCCGGTGAGTCCTTTTCCTCTCCTCGGATCGCTGCCTTCCTCGACGAGCGCGTCGGTCATGTTCTGGAGCATCATGAGGCTGCTGCCCGCGCCCCGGTCCTCGATCATGAGCTTGAATCCGCCTGCGCGGCCGACGCCGCGCACCGGCGGCGGCGGCAGCACGGTGACCATGGCCTCGGGAATCGCCGCCCCGAACTTGCGCCTGAGGATGTTGGCGATGGAGTCGCTATCGAGCGACTCGAGCTTCTTGATGCCGAAGGTCCTGCGGCACCAGGCCTCGATTTCCGGCTGTTTCAGCCATTTGAAGAAGCGCTCGACGGTGGGCTCGGGCCGCTTGGAGAATTCATCGAGAACGATGAACATGGAGGCGAAGTTTGAACCAAACGCGGAGAGCAGGAACGACTGCCCGGAAACGGCCACCGTGTGGGCGACGCCGGGGACCTCTCGCGCCATCTTTTCCATGCGGGAGATCACGCGGAAGGTTCGTTCCGACGAGGCCGAGTCCGGAAGCTGGACGTTGACGAGCAGGTAGCCCATGTCCTGCGATGGAATGAAGCCTTTGGGGAGATGGTTGAGCGTAAACCCGGTGAGATAGATCAGGCCGCCGTAAACCAGGAGCACAACGACCGCGCCCCGGAGCATGATCCGCACGCACGAGGTGTAGAGCTTGCCTGCGCGGTCGAAGCCACGGTTGAAGGCGCCGAAGAAGAAGCTCAGGATTCGGTTGATGATGGGCGCCAGAACGAGGCCGGCGGCCGCGGCAAGAGTGGCGGCGATCCAGGGGGCCCATGCGAGGGGAATCTGGCCTGAGATCCGCGGCAGCCAGTGCGCGGTTCGCTCGCCGAGAAGCGCGTACCCAACCCACCCCGCGATGGCCGCCACGCCCAGGGTCGGCAACACCCGCTGCGATCCCTTGACCTTGGGCTTGAGCAGGATGGCCGCGAGCGCTGGCGAGAGCGTGAGCGAGTTGAAGGTAGAAATAATCGTCGAGGTTGCGATCGTGAGCGCGAACTGGCGGAAGAACTGACCCGTGATTCCTGTGATGAAGGCGCAGGGGACGAACACGGCCGAGAGCACAAGCCCGACCGCGATGACGGGCGCGGAGACTTCCTCCATGGCCCGGATCGTGGCGGCCCTTGGCGCCATCCCCTGCTCGATGTGATGCTCCACGGCCTCGACCACCACGATCGCGTCGTCGACCACGATGCCGATCGCGAGCACCAGCCCGAACAGCGTCAGGTTGTTGAGGCTGAATCCCATCACGATCATCACCGCGAACGTGCCGATGATCGCCACCGGCACGGCCACGAGCGGGATCAACGCGGATCGCCAGTTCTGCAGGAACAGGAGCACCACAAGCGCGACCAGGATGACCGCGTCGCGCAGGGTCTTGAAGACCTCGTAGATCGACTCTCGAATATAGGGAGTGGTGTCGTATCGAATCACATAGTCGAGGCCTTCGGGGAAATCCTTGCTGAGTTCCTCCATCTTGGCCCGGACCAGGTCGGCCGTGTCGAGCGCATTGGCGTCTGGGAGCAGGAAGACGGCGAGATTACCGCTCGGCTTGCCGTCGACCGCGCTATCGACGTCGCTGTTCTTGGCGCCGATCTCCACGTGGCCGATATCCTTGATTTTCAGATACCGGCCGTCGGGCGTCGTCTTGATGACGATGTCCTCGAAGAGCTCGGGCGTGGCCAGCCGGCCCATGGTGCGGGTGGTCACCTGGGTCCGCTGCCCGCGCTCCATGGGTTGCTGACCGACCTGGCCGGTCGCCACCTGGAGATTCTGCTCGCGGATTGCATTGGCCACATCGCCGGCGGTGACCCCGCGCACCGACATCTTGTCTGGATCAACCCAGATTCGCATGCTGTAGTCGCGCTGACCAAGCATGTTGATGTCGCTCACGCCGATGAGCCGCTGCAGTTCAGGCTGGATATGGATCGTGGCGTAGTTGCTGAGATAGAGCTGGTCGTAGCGATTGTCAGGCGAGTAGAGACCGACGGCCATGAGGATGTCGGGTGAGCGCTTCTTGGTGTTCACGCCGGTTTGCTTGATCACGTCCGGCAGCCGCGGCAGCGCGAGCGCCACGCGGTTTTGCACCATGACCTGCGCGAGATTGAGATCGACCCCCAGCTTGAATGTGACGGTCAGGTTGTACGAGCCGTCGTTGGTGCACTGCGACGACATGTAAAGCATGTTGTCGACGCCGTTGACTTCCTGCTCGATCGGCGCGGCGACGGTTTCGGCGACGACCTGGGCGCTCGCGCCGGGATAATTGCAATCGACCGAGACCGTGGGAGGCGAGATCTGGGGATACTGCGCGATCGGCAAATTGACGGCCGCGAGCAACCCCGCCAGGGTAATCGCGATCGAGAGCACCGACGCAAAAATGGGTCGATCGATGAAGAAGCGTGAAAACACAGCGCGGGTCTCTGGATGGAATCAGGGATGTCAGAGCCGGCAAGGCGCGTGGCGCCGGGGAGCGCTGGGGCTGGTTACAAAGGAATGCGAGCGGGTAGCGGAATCAGGGGGAAGAGCTTCGCGCTGCTCCCTTGGAAACGCCCCCCACCGCTTCGTCCTGTCCGTGCTCCTGGAAGGAGACGTCGGTCGGAGCCGCGGGGACGTCCTTCATTTCAGTGGCGATCACGTCAATCCCAGTCCGGATTCGCTGCAGCCCGTTGACCACCACGCGATCCCCAGGCTTGAGCCCCCCCTCGATCGCCCTGTAGCCGTTGCGTAGCGTGCCAATCTTGATCTCGCGGGTTGAGATCCTGCCGGCGAGCTCGCCTGGCCTGGGCGCGGTCGCGGCGGAATCGGATTTCGCCGGGGCGCTGGGCTCGGCCGAGCCGCTTTTGGGCTTCGCCTGGCCCGCCGGCGCTTTCGACTCGACCACGTAAACGATCTTGCGCCCCTGGTCGGATGCGATCGCCTCTTCCTTGACGAAGAGCGTGGGATGCGGGTCGCCAATCGGCAGGCGAATGCGGGCGAATAGCCCTGGCGTGAGCACCCCTTTGGGATTGGAGACGATGGCCCGGAACCGCAAGCTGCCGGTGTTCACGTCGACGCGGTTATCGGTGAAGTCCACGATGCCCTCGTGCGGGAAGTTCGGCGCCTCGTCCGAAAGCCCCACCATCACCGGCACTTCCTTTTCCGACTTCGCCTTCACATGCCCCTCGCGAATCAGCCTGCGCACCCGCAGGGTGTTCTGCTCGTCGACGTCAAAGTAGACGTACATCGGATCCTGGGTCACGATGGTGGTCAGAACCGTCTCGTCCGCCTTGATCAGGTTGCCCGGGTCGACCAGCCTGCGCGAGAGCAAACCCGAGGCGGGAGCCCGGATCTCGGTCCATTCCAGGTCGAGCTTGGCCAGGTCGCGATTGGCGCGGGCCACCTGCAAGTTCGCCTCGGTCTCGCGATAGTCCCCCTCGTAACGCTCGAACTCTTCCACGCTGATCGACCGGGTCGCATACAGCTTCTTGGCCCGCTCGTACTCATGCTCGAGCCGCCGCTTGTGCGCTTCAATCTGCTCCAGATTGCCCTGGGCCCGTTCCAGCTCAGCGCGGTACGGCCGCGGGTCGATCTCAAAGAGAACGTCGTTCTCCTCGACCTTCGAACCGTCCTTGAAGTAGACCTTGGTCATGTAGCCGGCAACGCGGGAACGAACCGAGACGGTAATCCGCGCGTCGGTGAGGCCGGGAAACTCCGCGACATCGGTGATCTGCCCCGATACCGGCGTCATGAATTCCACGCGCGGATCCGGCAGCTTTAGCTCAGGAGGCGTGCTCTGGCGGCAGCCGCCCACAATCGCCACCACCAGCACGATCCCTAGCGCCCTTGGAAGACTCATCGAAGTGGCCCCTCTCCCGATCCCTTACGCCATATGATTTGAATGCGACCGTGCCGCGTGGCCGCTTCGCGCCTGCCGCTCGCGGTCGCTCAGTACACCGTTGAAGACGATGTCGATGATGTCTTTAGCTTGCGTTTCCGGCGACTTGTTCGCCCCAACAAAATAGTTAATAAACATGGTTCCATAGAGTGCGCTGGAAACCACGTCCACAATTTGCTCCACAGGCATGTTGCGGAACCGGCCGGCCTCGATCATCGCCCGATAAAGCTCCCGCCAGCGCACCACGGTACGCTCTCGGTGCTCGAAGTAGGTCGGCCGTTTCCGATCGCGAAAATGCGCCCGCTCCTGAATCAACATCTCCGCGAAGTGAGGATTCTCCGCAAAAAACCTGAGATACGCCGCCATCGCCCGGCCTGGCCGATCCAGCGGATCCACCACCCCTTCGAGACTGGCGTCGACCACCAGGTTCAGTTTTTGCATCACCCGGTCCGCCGCGGCCAGAAAAAGCTCACACTTGCTCGGAAAGTGCCGGTAAATCGTGCCCTTGCCAATCTGTAGACGATCCGCCAAAGCCTGCGTCAGCGTTTCCGAAAACCCCTGCTCTGCAAACAGTTCCGTTGCAGCTTCAAGGATCTCCTCACGCCGCGCCTGCATGGCCTCATCACTGCAACGGCGGCCACGTTTATCTACCAGATCGTCCATTTCAGCAATCTCTCGAGCGGACTGACCAGTCAGTCTGCATTATGGGCAGCCTGTACACGTCCGTCAATTCCCCGAAACGGAAAAGTCTGGATTTGCTCGGACTACGGGGCACGCGTGGATGCGTTTGCTCCGCGCGACTTGCCATGGTCGCCTGAGATCGAGATAATAAGAGGGTAAGCACACCGCGGGGTGTTAAAGAGCCCGTGCGCGATGGGGTTGCCGGAAGGCTGCATCGCGTCCTGCCGAGGGTTCTTCAGCCTGCGCAAGGCATGAGACCAGCCCCGCCCCGAGACGCTGGAGACCGAGATGCGATCGAGGTTTGACCGTTCTCGATCGAGAACCTTCGCACGATGCGCCTGGTTCCTGGGCGTGGCGAGCCTGTTTGTGACGCGCGTGCCTGCCCGCGCGGAGGATGGTCCGCGCAAGCTGGATCCCGCCGCGACGGAGTATTTTGAGACGAAGGTGCGGCCGCTCCTGGCGGATCGTTGCGCCCAGTGTCATGGGGCGGAGAAGCAATCGGCGGGCTTGCGGGTGGATAGTCGCGAGGCGTTGTTGTCGGGGGGCGACACTGGTCCCGCGATTGTGCCTGGCAAGGCGGGTGCGAGCCTGCTGATCCAGGCCGTGGCGCGCACCCACGCTGAGATCAAGATGCCGCCCAAGGGGAAGCTAAGCGACGACGAGGTCGCCAGGCTCAGGCGCTGGGTCGACCTGGGCGCACCCTGGGGTCACGTCGCGGTGACGAGCAAGGCGCCCGCGGGGTCCGCCGCCGAGCACTGGTCGTTCAAGCCGCCGCGGGCGTCCGCGCCGCCGCCGGTGCGCGATACAACCTGGCTGCGTTCGCCCATCGACGCGTTCATCCTGGCCCGGCTCGAGGCCGCGGGACTTGCACCTTCGCCCCGGGCGGACAGGCGCACCTTCATCCGCCGGGCCTCGATCGACCTGATCGGCATCCCGCCCACCGTCAAGGAGGTCGAGGCGTTCGAGGCCGACGAATCGCCCGCGGCCTATGAGCGGCTCATCGATCGCCTGCTTGCCTCGCCCCATTATGGAGAGCGCTGGGGTCGCCACTGGCTCGATGTCGCACGCTACGCCGACACCAAGGGATACGTCTTCACCCAGGATCGGCGCTATCCTTATGCGTACACCTTCCGCGATTACGTGGTCTCGTCGCTGAACAGCGACACGCCCTATAACCAGATGATTCTCGATCAGCTCGCGGCCGACCGGGTGCATCCCCCGGGCTCTCCCGCCGCGGCCGCCATGGGCTACTTGACCGTCGGGCGCAGATTCCTGCTCGACCAGAACGAGATCATCGACGACCGCATCGACGTGGTCTCGCGCGGGTTGCTCGGGCTCACAGTCACCTGCGCACGTTGCCACGACCACAAATTTGATCCGATCCCGTCCGAGGATTACTACTCGCTCCATGGCGTCTTTGCCAGTTCGGTCGAGCCAGGCGAACTGCCGCTCATCGAGCATCCGGGCTCGAAGAACGCCGTCGCGGCCGACTACGAGCGCAAGCGGGCCGCCGCGATCCAGAAACGCGACGATTACCTGGCCGCCCGGGTGCGCGACGTGCTCAACGAGTACCGCGCAAGGGGATCAAAATATCTCGAAGTCGCCTGGACGCTTCGCTTTAACGCGCGGAGCGGAGAGCTCGACGCCCGCGCCAGGGCGAGCGGGCTCGACCCGCGCCGGCTCCGCGGATTCATCATGATGTGGCAAAAAGCCGCCAGCGCCGCGCGAGCCGATGATCCGGTCCTCTGCGCCTGGAAGGCCTATCGCGACCTGCCCGAGGCCGAGTTCAAGGCGAAGGCGGCCGCGACCCGCGACACGCTCCTGAACGCAAAGAAAGACGGCAAGCCGGCGGTGCACCCGCTGGTGCGTACGAGCGTCCTGGCGGCGGTTCCCGCGAGCATGGGCGACGTGGTCGCGGGCTATGTCAAGCTGCTGGCCCAGCTCGAGCAACACAACCGCGAAGCCAAACCCGCCGGCAAGACCGCGCCCGGCACGGCGGACTGGGTGTCGCTCGCGGCGGCATTCACAGGCGAGAAGGGAATCTTTTCGATCGCCCCCGACCAGGCCAGGCGGATCCTCGACCAGGGTCAGCGGAACCGGTTTGAGCAACTCAACGGCGCCCTGGTTGCGCTCGACGCCACTCACCCGGGCGCACCCGCGCGGGCCATGGTCATGGCCGACGCCCCCAACCCGGTCGAGCCGCATGTCTTCATCCGCGGCAATCCCGGACGACCCGGCAAGGCCGTGCCGCGGCGGTTCCTGAAGGTGCTCTCGAACCCCGAGCGCACGCCGTTCGCCACCGGAAGCGGCCGCCTCGACCTCGCCCGCGCCATCGCCGATCCCAGGAACCCGCTCACCGCCCGCGTCTTCGTCAACCGCGTCTGGATGTGGCACTTCGGCAAGGGCCTGGTGCCCACCCCCAGCGACTTCGGCCTCCGCGGCGACCCCCCCAGCCACCCCGAACTGCTCGATACCCTCGCCGTCGAATTCATGGCCCACGGCTGGTCCCTCAAATGGCTCCATCGCTTGATCATGACCTCAAGCGTCTACCAGCAGGCCAGCGAGTCCCGATCCGCCGAGCTCGAGCGCGACCCCGAAAACCGCCTGCTCTGGCGCTTCAACCGCCAGCGGCTCGACTTCGAATCGATGCGCGACGCCATGCTCGCCGTCTCAGGCATGCTCGACCAGAAAATGGGCGGGCCGACCACCGCGATCGTTGATCCGCCATTTTCCGGCAGGCGCACGCTCTATGGCTTCATCGATCGCCAGAATCTCGATGGACTCTACCGCTCGTTTGATTTCGCCATCCCCGACGCCACCAGCCCAAAACGGTTCGTCACCACCGTGCCGCAGCAGGCGCTCTTCCTCATGAACGGGCCGTTCGTGCTCGAACAGGCCGCCCGCCTGGCCGAGACCGTCGATCCCAGGGCAGACGCCAACCAGGGCATCCGCACCCTCTACCTCCGCGTGCTGGCGCGCCCGCCTGAAAACGACGAGCTCACGCTCGCCGCGGCCTTCATCGAGCGCGTCAAGGCCGCGCCCGCGGCCAGGGAGCCAGGCGCCCCCTGGCGGCTGCTCGCTCAGGCGCTTTTGCTCACAAATGAATTCATGTTCACAGACTAGGACCACGGCACAATCGCCAGGGCCCACGAGGATCGCGCAATGGCTCCCGACCGACTCTTCGCACCAACCACCCGCCGCGAGATGCTGCTGCGCTCCGGCATGGGAATGGGCAGCCTGGCTCTCAGCAGCCTCCTGGCCGAGAATGGGCTCCTGGCCAGCGAAAAGGCGAACCCCACGGGCGGGCGCGTGTCGATCAACCCGCTCGCTCCCAAGGCGCCTCCCAGCCCCGCGCGGGCCAAACGCGTCGTTCACCTGTTCATGAACGGCGGCCCCTCGCACGTCGACACGTTCGACCCCAAGCCGCTGCTCGACCGCCACCACGGCAAGCCCGTACCCTCCAACCTGCCCACCGAGCGCAAGACAGGCGCAGCGATGCGCTCGCCGTTCCAGTTCCGCAAATACGGCCAGAGCGGCATCGAGGTCAGCGAGCTCTTCCACCGCACCGCGGGCATGATCGACGACATCTGCGTGATCCGCTCGATGCACGCCGATGTACCCAACCACGAACCTTCGCTCATGCTCATGAACTGCGGCGAGGCCAGGCAGGCCCGCCCCTGCCTGGGCTCGTGGGTGATGTACGGCCTCGGCACCGAGAACCAGAACCTGCCCGGATTCATTGTGATGTGCCCCGGCGGCTATCCCATCGCCGAGTCGCAGAACTGGCAGTCGGCGTTCCTGCCGGGCATCTTCCAGGGGACGTATCTCGACAGCAACCACACCGACATCCAGAAGCTGATCGCGCACATCCGCAACGCCAAATTCAGCGCGCAGGCCCAGCGCGCGCAGCTCGACCTGCTCGCCGAGCTCAATCGCAGGCACCTCGACCGCCGGTCGGGCGAAGCCGAGCTCGAAACTCGCATCCAGTCGTTCGAGCTGGCGTACCGCATGCAGTCGGACGCGGTCGACGCCTTTGATATCTCACGCGAGCCCGAATCGATCCGCGAAATGTACGGCAAGGGGGTGCACGCCCGCCAGCTTCTGATCACCCGGCGGCTGCTCGAGCGCGGCGTGCGCTTTGTGCAGCTCTGGCATGGCGAAGGGCAGCCCTGGGATCATCACGACGACCTCGAGCAAGGGCATCGCAATCTCGCCCAGCAGTGCGACCAGCCGATCGCGGCATTCCTCTTCGACCTCAAACAGCGCGGGATGCTCGACGACACGCTCGTGATCTGGGGCGGTGAGTTCGGGCGCACACCAACCGTCGAGCTCCCCACCCCTGGCTCAAACCAGGGCAAGCAAAACGGCCGGGATCATAATCATTACGGCTTCACGATGTGGCTGGCCGGCGGCGGCGTCAAGGGGGGATACGTCCATGGCGCGACCGACGACGTCGGCTTCCAGGCCGTCGACAAGAAGGTCCACGTGCACGACCTGCACGCCACCATCCTGCACCTGCTCGGCTTCAATCACGAGAAATTCACCTACCGCTACGCCGGCCGCGACTTCCGCTTCACCGACGTCCACGGCACGGTCGTCAAGGACATCCTGGCCTAGCGCGGAAGACTGGCGTTCTCCAGGAGATTCGGCCCCTGCCCGGCAAGTCAGTCAAGGGCATGCTTTCAAGCCAGGAGGAACATAGTTTTTCATAAAGACACGTGGTGTTTCGCGCACGTGGATTTCACGGCCGCGATGGACCGGCCTGAAGCTTGCCAGGCCGCCCTGGCTGGCGCTGCCCGGGACAAAGGAAGCGCGGGCCTTGCCGGGAAGGCCAGCTCAGCGCCTGCCTTTCGTGAAAGCCTTGCGACTGGACTGATCCGGAAACGCGGCTTCCTCGCCGAGCCGCACCACGAGGTCCGTAAGACCCTGTTCCGGCACATCGACGACCACATCGCTGGTTTTTGGGCCAGCGTATTTGGCCAGCCTGGGAGAACTGCCCGCGCCAAGCGAAATCGTCACCCGGTAACGCCCAACCATCGCACCCTCGCCGTAAGGGTAGGTTCGCAAGGTGAACGACCCATCCTCGTGCAGCAGGCTGCTCGCATCCTTCGCCGCACCTGGGCCCTCTGCCTTCTGACCATCCACGATGAACCATACACTCCCGGGAAAGATGGGGTTTCCCACTTTATCGAGGAGTTTACCCTTGACGGGCACAAGCACAGGACCTCTCTCTCCACAGCCGGACATCATAAGAAGGAGCAGCCAACCGCTGCAGCCCGCCACGGGCAAGATCCTGGACGAAAGAAGGCGCGGATGCATCTGATCAACCTCGAATGAAAAGCGGGCCGCCGGTCCGCGACGGCCCAGGCGTCGCCTCAAGCGATCCTCTGAACGGGAAAGCTTAATAGTCGGTCGCCGAGATGATGCCGCCGTCCCTGGGCTTGATCAGTTTTTCCATGACGAAGAAGCTGACGCTGTACTTTATGCCCCGCACCGAGCCATCGCCCATCAGGAATTGAACGGTGGACGGATCCGGCGATCCCCAGTTCCCACCGCCGCACGAGCCGCCGTCCTGGTAAGGATCGTAGGGACCAGCCACAAGCTCGCGCAGTCCTCTGCGATCCTGGTAGAGATTACCGCCGCAACGCGCGCCTCCACCCGCCCCGCCCAGGATCACAGGCTCGTCCCAGAACCAACTCCCAGCGTCGATCGCGTCGGGATCGAGCGCCTTTTCTCCGGCCAGGATCGTGTTCGAGGAGCCGTCGGTGATCATGGCCAGGTTCGTCACGTTGCCGAAGGTCGAGGTCGGCGGCTCGGTCCAGTTCGGCCGGATCACCTGGTCATTACCCGCGTAATCGGTGTGAGCCCAGGGATTGAGCCCCGCGCCATCGTAGCCCCAACCCGGATACACAGGATCCACCAGCGGAACATTCCTGGGAATCGCCGGGCGGCGGCCTGGAATGTAGTAAATCGAGACGGTCGTACTGTAAACCGCGGCCGGAACGGTCGCATTCGCGGCGGGCATGTTGAGCGCGTTATAGAGGTTGTTCTGCTCAACGAACGGCAGAAGCGCAAACGCATAGGAACCAGATTGCTTGCGACCCGCCTTTGTGGGATCGCCGAATCCCCAGGGCCAGGACCAGGTTGGTGCGTTCGTCACCACGGTGGGGGTATTCAGGTAGGGTTGATAATTCTGCTGGTAGTCTTGCATGGAAAGCCAGGGCCCGCCGCCGTTGTTGGGGAAATAGCCCCAGACATCGTGGTGGTTATGCATCGCAACGCCGATTTCCTTGAGATTATTGGTGGACTGCACGCGCCTGGCCGCGCCCCGCGCAGCCTGAACCGCGGGGAGCAGCAACGCAACCAGTACGCCGATGATGGCGATCACGACCAGAAGCTCAATCAGGGTAAACGCGCTGCTCCCGTCGCAGCGCACGGCTTGACATTTACGTCGCATCATAATTTGCTTCCTCCATGTGTGTTGCGGCAATCAGGTGGTGGAACGGCCCAACCACGAGCCTGGGGATTCTATCTCGAAGGTCGCGGGCAAACTGTTCGGCGTCGCACACTTTGCGGACATTTTGCACCTGGACGTATTCGGGCTGAGAAGCTCAGATCCAGGCCGGCGAACACTGGGCCCAGGGCGATCGATCCGGACGCGAATCGATCCTGATTCATAAGGGGATCAGTGTACGAGGCGCGGAATCGGCTGCGAATAGAGCCGCCGCGGGATCAGTTTGACCTGGTGGAGATCGCGCGAGGGCCAGATTCTTACCGTCGCGGTGGAATTCGCGGCTGGGATGCGCGCCCGCCCGCGCTGGGGTGTCCCGAGCACCCAGGTTGCGATTCCCCCCAGACACACGCACAGAAACATGACGAGAAACACAGCCGCGGCTCGCGTCCCGCGGCGGCATTCGTTGCACATCATGACTCCTCCCTGAGCATGAGTCGTTGGGATCTCGGTCTCTTCATTCCTGGAACGTACGCGTCGCCACGAACGCCGGCGGATGCTGGGGCTCCGGCCGTTTCCGATGGATTTGTACAACCTCGCTCTCGAGATCCCTGGCCCCGCGTTCCGTGATCGCGCCTGGCATGAGCAAGCGGGTCGCGTGGGTGGTAAAGAATTCGTCGCACCAGAGGCACTCATTCCCCAGTTCTCGTGTGCGCTCGCGTGCATATTCCGCGCTCACGCCCATCGATTCGCCCATCGTCTCGGGTTTGCCTTCGTTGAGCGCCTGGAAGACAGGATGCCGCGCGCAGCGATCGAGTATCGAGATCAAGCTTTCGCCCAGCAAACTGCCAATGGGCCGGCAGGTCATGGGGCAGCAGGGATAGACATCCCCAAGCTGGAGATTGATCTCGGAGCCGGGCCCATGGTAGTTGAGGAAATTCCTGGCGCCGCTCCACATGCCGCAGAATTTATGCTCGGGTCCAGCGGCCGAAAGACCGTGGGTGCGCGCCCGGCCTCGAGGCCAAAGCGGCCCGATCCATTGCTCGGGCGTCGCGCCCCAGAATCCAAACGTGGCAGGGGCGCTGGCGGCCTCGCCACCCGCCGCGGGAACCATCCCTCTCGACCGGAAAAGCTCCGTGAGGTAGCCCAGGCGGGCCGTGGTCGATCTGGGGTGAAACGAATCCATGCTCGAAACGTCGACGCGCTTGACGTTGTGCGCAAGCAGCCGATCGAGCGTGCTCTCATCAAGGAGATCGCCGTTGGTCTGAACCCACAGCTCTGTCCTTCGACCAAGACGTACCGACAGCCTTTGAAGGGTGTGAAAAAGCAAGTCCGGCCAAACCAGCACCTCCCCGCCGGAGAGAATGATCCGCTCCACCTCGACCTCTGCTGGATCCGGCAAATGGCTGATGCAATGATCGACCTGCTCCAGACTGAGTCCAGGCGCGCCTGGCTCCGAGTCGTTATAGCAATGAGCGCAACGCTGGTTGCAATCGCGCGAGAGCACCCAGTAGATCGAGTCCATCCCTAATCTCCCTCGATAGGTTCCCTGCTCGATCGCTCCAGGCTCACAAGGATTCTTTTGATTGTCGTCGTCTTTTGCCCCGAATGTCTGTGAGCCATCCCACAGTCGCATGCGGGGATTCGAGCGGACTTATAAGATACAGTCTCTTCTCTTGTCCTGGGATCACGTCTGGGGATTGCGCGATTCGTTCGCCTGGCGCATTGTCTCTGCCTGGCGTAAAGCACTCTGATGATCCGAGGGGTGGGAATGGCTCGGCACGCGTTGTTTTCTGGCGGATGAGAGCCTGTCGCGCCAGGCCGTCAGCCGTGCTGGTGCGACGCCGAGGTGGAAGCCGAGT
The DNA here is from genome assembly GCA_027451885.1 of Planctomycetales bacterium. Lineage (GTDB taxonomy): Bacteria > Planctomycetota > Planctomycetia > Isosphaerales > Isosphaeraceae > JAKBAP01. The sequence continues at coordinate 28,465 of DAIDHX010000279.1, read as the reverse complement.
GCGCAAAGTTGGTTGATCAACGTCATGCGCAGAGTTCCTGCCGCCGCCCAGCGCCTTCCCGAGGAGACGACCGGTGAGCGCAGGCAGAGCACCCGCCCCTTGCGTCTGGCCCGGCGCACGAGATCAAGGTCTTCCAGCAAGGGAATCGCGGCAAATCCACCCAGATCGTGAAACAGAGCAGAACGTAGGAAGAACGCCTGGTCGCCGTATGGAAGTGAAAAGAGCGCACACCGGGCTCGGACCGCCTGCTCGACGCCGCGGATCAAGAGGCCAGGCGAGTCGATCCGCAACGAAAACGCGCCCATGACCACGCCGGCAAGTTGCAAGGCATTCAGGACCTCGTCCCGATATCCATCGGGCAAGATCGTGTCGGCGTGGAGAAAGAGCAGGTTTTTGCCGCGGGCCGCGCCCGCGCCCGCATTCATCTGGGGACCTCGCCCCAGACTCGAGCAGATGACGCGTGCGCACGCACGCGCCGCGATCTCTCGGGTCCCGTCCACGCTGCCGCCATCGGAGACGATGATTTCAACGCCCTCGCAACGGGCGGATTGGATCGTGGCGGTAATCCGCTCGGCTTCATTGAGCGTCGGAATGACCACCGAAAGGAGCGGCGGCGACTCCCCAGCCGGCGCCCTCCGCCCCAGAGCCTGATAGTGCCGCCACACCGTGAGATCCGCCGGCACGTCCACGTCATCGAGCACGCCCAGGCGATGCACCGTGAGTCCCATCGCCTCTGCCCGCCGCAGGGTTTCTTCCAGAACCACTTCCGTTCCCCAGGCCATGTTCTGAAAGAGCACAGGCGCGGAAGCGCGTAACCCGATCAGGTAATAGCCTCCATCCCGCGCGGGGCCAAGGACGACGTCATGGCTGTGGAGCGAATCGAATGCTTCCTCAAGCGTCCGCGCGTCGAGCCCTGGGCAATCCGTGCCAATGATCACGGCCGCGGACGCAAGCTCGAACATGGCCTCAAAAGCTTGACCCATTCGTGCGCCGAGATCACCTTCAGGCTGCTCTCGATAATCTCGCGGACCAAATGCGGCCTCGAACTGGCACGCGTCACCGCCGGTATACCAGATCTCGATCGCGGTAGGCCGGCGCTCCGCCAGAAGGTCCGCCGTCTCGAGCGTATGCTGAACCATCTCCCCATGCAGACACGCTGCACCTTCTGGTCCAAGCGCGGGGATCAACCGGGTCTTCGCGCGCCCAGGCGCGGGAAACCTTGCAAAGATCGCCAGTCGTTCCGCGACAATCGCTTGTGGTTCGAGCCTCATGCGAGACGGCAATTCCTTTGCAAAGAACGCCCCACGGATCCCGCATTCCAGAATCCGCCAGGCTAACAGGAGCTGCTCCAGCCCCAAAACCAAAGTTTAGACACCGCAGGCCATCTCGAAAAGTGAGCCCAATCACACTTCGTGACCAACTTTTAGGCCATGATGAGAACAGGTCCAGACTTCCCCCGCGCTGTATCAATCGCGTGGCAGTCGCGGCTGAGTAAGAATCAAAATGCTGGCTCATGCGATGGGAAACACCCCAGTGACGACGAGACGGGAGAGCTCGAGCACGTGGAATTCCGCGCACGATCGCGCGATCGTCCTCTGGGGCGTGGGCCACACGCACGCGCATATTGTGCGGGAATGGCAACGGCGCCCGATTCCCGGTGCGCGTCTCACGTGCATCTCGAATAGTCCGATCTCGACCTATTCCGGAATGCTCCCAGGCGTGCTTGCCGGCCAGTATCGTCGCGAACAAATGGAAATCGACCTCACCCGGCTCTGCGACAGCGCGGGTGCGAGATTGGTCCTGGGGAACGTCACGGGAATCGACCACGCCATCCAGGCCGTGAACCTTGAGGACGGCGAGTCGATTCCCTTCCACGCGCTTTCGATCGGAATTGGGTCGATCCCATCCCGCATCCCGAACGAGAGTGACCCGCGCTCGATCGTGACGATCAAGCCGATGCCGACGTTTCTCGATCGCCTCGCCGCTCGCCTGCGCGAGATCTCCCAACCCAGTGGCGCCCGCAGGTTGCGAATCGCGGTGGTCGGCGGGGGCGCGGGAGGAACAGAAATCGCGCTTTGCATCGCGCCCTATGTCACTCGGATTCTGGGGCCGACTCGCCTGGAGATCTCACTCTTCCACTCGCGCGGCGAGCTCGCCGTGGGTACGAATCCGCGGACTCGTGACCTGGCGCGCAGGCGACTCTTCAACCGCGGCATTGCGCTTTATCTCGGCCGGCGCGTGGCACAGGTCGCCCCAGGCTCGCTCACGCTCTGCAATGGCGTTCCGGTCGAGACGGACCTCGTCATCTGGGCGACGAGCGCAACCGCGCCTCCAATCCTCAAAACACTGCGAATGCCGACCGATGGCAAGGGATTCCTGCTGGTTCGCCCCAGCTTGCAAACGCTCGATTGCGACACAATCTTCGCCGTGGGCGACAGCGCCAGCCTGGAATCGGCACCCACACCCAAGGCCGGCGTTTTCGCCGTACGACAGGGACCGGTCCTCTGGCGCAATCTCGGGCTCTTCCTCAATCGAGAGCCGCTCAAGCCTTATCGCCCCAGGCGCCGATTCTTGCAGATCTTGAACACAGGGGATGGCCGCGCGATCGCGGAATACCATGGTCACGGCTTCGATGGCCGGTGGTGCATGTGGCTCAAGCACTATCTCGATACTCACTTCATGAACATCTATAATAACGTTGCTACCTCGCAAACCTGATCGCGGCCGGGAAGATGCCACGCTCGCACACGCGCAATCCGGCCTGCCGCCACCGGCGCCGCGGTATTACCGGGTGAAAGCGAGCCAACGCGCGAAAACCCGCTTCGCGAACGGCGTGAGCCGGGTGCGATTGTAGGCGTCTCCCACTCGGCGTATGGCGTCGGCCTGGGTCGGATAGGGATGGATCGTTCGAGCCAGATGCTTGAGCCCCAGGTTGCCGGCGATCGCCGAGGTCAGCTCTGAGATCATCTCCCCCGCGTGCCGCGCAACGATCGTCGCGCCCACGATTCTGCCGGTTCCCGCCATGGCGTGGACCTTGACAAATCCCTCCGTCTCGCCGTCAAGAATGGCGCGGTCGACGTCCTCCAGCTTTTGCACGAATGTGGTGATGGGGATGCCCTGGGACAGGGCTTCGTGCTCGTGGAGGCCGACATGCGCGATTTCGGGATCGGTATATGTGCACCAGGGGATAGTGAGAGCGCTAGCGCGAGCGCGGCCGAGGAAGAGCGCGTTCTGGATGGCGATTCGCGCCAGGGCGTCTGCCGCGTGCGTGAACTTGTAGCGGCTGGCGACGTCGCCCGCGGCCAGGATTCGCGGGTTGGTCGTGCGCAGGCGGTCGTCGACAATCACGCCGTTTTGGTCGTGGGCCACGCCTGCCGCCGCCAGCCCGAGATCCTCGATGTTGGGCGTCCGGCCGACGCCCACCAGAATCGCGTCGACGCTCAGATCGTGGCTCTGGCCGTCGCGTTCGAGAGTAAGAACACGCCTCGCGCCGTCCCGCCCCGCACGCGTGATTTTGCTGCAACAATGGATCGTTATCCCGTCTCGGCGAAGCGCGTTCTCGACGACGGCCGCGGCATCGCGGTCCTCGCGACCCAGGATCTGATGCGAGGCCTCGAGCAGCGTGATTTGAGAGCCGAACCGCGCGAAGGCCTGCGCCAGTTCGCAGCCAATCGGTCCCGCTCCGATGACCGCCAGGCGGCGCGGCAGATCTGTGAGTGAGAAGACCGATTCGTTCGTGAGGCAACCTGCGCGGTCGATGCCCGGGATCGGCGGCGGCAAGGCTCTGGCCCCCGTGGCGATCACAGCCTTCTGAAAGTGCAGCGTCTGGCCACGGACCTCGACCGTCCGCGGCCCCGTGAAGCGCCCCGAGCCGAGAAAGACGTCAACGCCCAGGTCGCGAAACCGCGCTGCTGAGTCATGCGGGCTGATTGCCGCGCGGAGCCTGCGCATCCGCTCCATGACCGCCGCGAAATCGACGGTCGCGGCTCCGGCCACCCTGACGCCAAGCGCGCCCGAATCGCGCACATCGGCCGCGGCTCTCGCGGCGCGGATCAGGGCCTTGGATGGTACGCAGCCGACGTTCAGGCAATCTCCGCCCATCAGGCGACGCTCGATGAGCGCCACCTTCGCCCCCAGCCCCGCAGCGCCCGCGGCGGTCACTAGCCCAGCCGTCCCCGCGCCCACGACCACAAGATTGTAACGCCCTCGCGGACTGGGATTCACCCACGCCGGCGGATGCACATTCGCCAGTAACCGCGCGTTGTGCTCGTCCGGGGGATCAAGCGCGGCCTGGACCCCGTTTTCGCTCCAACAATCCGTTTCCTCCGTCAACGCAGATTCTCCTTGCTATTCAGCGACCATTTGAACCAGCCAGCCCTCGATCAAGCCGGGGTTCAACTGAAGGTAAACGCCCATTCCGAGCACGGCGAGCGCGGCCAGCAAGAGGAGTATCCCGGCCGCGCGTGACTTCGGTGGCCGCGGGGTGTCGGGCGGCCGCGCAAAACTGAGATCGGGTCCGGCGCCGCCCGCCGTGAATCGCGACTGCTGGGCGAGCGCGCTCCGCGCCAGCCGGGTCACATACACGGTCACTCCGATCGTGGCCAGAAGCCCAACCGCCAGCATCGCCCACTGCGCGGGCGTACGGCCGCCGCTGGCCGCGGCCTCCAGCCCCGCTCGCCCCGCATATCCAATGTACACATACACACTTGTTCCTGGCAACATTGTGATCCAGCTCGTGAGCACGCACGGCCAGAAACGAATGCTGGTCACGCCGTAGAGATAGTTCTGGAGATTGAACGGCACGGCGGGCGAGAGCCGCAAAAGCGCAACGATCTTCCAGCCGCTCTCGCCGATCGCTCGATCGATCGCGGTGAACCGCGCATCCCCTCGCAACCGCCTCATTACCTCCTCGCGTGCAAGATGCCGCGCGATCAAGAACGCCAGGGCAGCGCCCGTCGTCGAGGCCAGGGACACCACGACCACGCCGAGCACAGGGCCGAAAAGCGCTCCCGCCGCGAGCGTGAGCACAGACGCGGGTGCCACCGCGACCACGGCCGCCACGTACACGAGTCCGTAGACGATGGGCCCCGCATGGCCAAGACCCGCGATCCGGTTCTCGACCAACCCCAGAATCTGGGAAACTGGTAGACGGCGGGCGAGAAGCCCCATGCCGGTGATCAGCATGAGCAACGCCACCGGTCTCAGAGCCGATGAAGACTCACGCCGGTCGGAAGTCAGAGCCTGCCTGTCGCTCGTGTCCGGCATCTCTCGCTCCATGATCCGCGGCAATCTGTCCTCGGCCTGGCTCAGGCGAGCCGACGAAACCGCGTCCCGCGCGCGCCGATCCGCCGCGGGCGTCGAGCTTGTAACTCGTCGAGGCACCGCCACCGCCTTCACACTCACGAGGCGAACGGGCGTTTCAACTACCGCGCGGGGGCGCGGTCGTTCAAGGACCAGTCGTAGCTCAAATAACGCACTCGCACGCTCTGCCAGCCTGAGAGATCGACAGGAAGCATCGGCTGCAGCACGCGGAGTTGCTCCGTCGGTGTCGCGGCGAAATCCGTGCCGTACCACTGGAAAAGTTGCGAAATCGAGACCGAGCCCGCGACGGCGTCCGCCTGGAAGTTCTCTCTGCGCGCGAAGAATCGTTTGCCATTGGCGGTAAGCTGCTCGTCAAGGCGATCGGCCAGGTAGGCGTGATTCGCAAGCTGCGGACACCCCCTCGACGCACAGACCAGCGCGAGGTGAATCCTGGGCTCACCCATCTTTCGTAAGACGTTGTGCTCAATGTCGTCCAGCGAGAAGGATCGATTATCAATCCAAAGGATCAGATCTTTCCAGATATTGTAGCCGCCGAAGCGCGAGACGTGATTGCGGATGCTCGTGGTGGGGTACTCGCGGAGAATTCCATGGAGCGTAAGAGCGTTATAGACATTGATAAAGAATGCGAGCTTCGCCTCCCGGGAAGCCGGCTTGCGCAGATCGACGCAACCCACTCGTTCGAGGTAGGCGGCAAGCGCGCTAAGATCATCCGGGCTAGCCTTCCACGCGGCATAGGCGACAAGCCCGCGGTCGTCCACGTATTTCTGGAGCAGGCCGTCATAATCCGCGTGGCTCACCTCGCCGACCGCGGGGCGATCGGATTCGCCACACCGTTTGCCGACTTCCACCTTGGCCCCCGCCAGGGCGATCGCAGGCAATCCCAGAAAGAAAAACAGGGCGATCCAGACGACATTGCTCAATACTCGGCTGTTCCGTGCACTCATCACTGGCACTCCATTCAAGGTAAGGGATGATCCTCAGGCACGACCGTTTGCGACACGGTTGATCGGTCCTGAGAAGTATTGGCAAACCGCCAGAAATGGTCTGTGCGTCGGCTTACACTTCCTGGGATTCACGTTCAGGAGACGCTCGGAGTTCCGAACGCGGGCGCGCCCTGGAGCTCGTCCCGGGCGCAATGATTGTCGATTCGAGCCGCCTCTGTTTATCATTCACCGCCTGAAGCGGCCGCGGTGCTCCACTCAAGGCGCGTGGAGGCCGATTATGGCGAGAGTTTCCGGGACATGTCGACACCCTCGAAGATCTGGTACCTGAAACGCTGCGATCTCTTCGAGACGCTCACGCTTGAGGAAGCCGAGGCGCTCGAACGCCGCGCTGTCATGCGCCGATTCACGAAAGGCGAGCTGATCTACGCTCCAGGCGACCCGGGAGAAAGCGTGCTCGTTGTTGCATCTGGGCGGGTGAAGATCAAGGGAATCACCCCGGAAGGGAAGGAATTCATCTTCGCCTTCATTGAGGAAGGCGAGCTTTTTGGCGAGCTGGCGCTGGTCGACGAATCGCCGCGGAGCGATTTCGCGGAGGCGGTCGAGCCCACCGAGCTGCTCGCGATCCCCCGCCAGGTTTTGTGCCAGATTGTCGAGGCGAGACCCAATGTCGCCTTCAGTGTCACGAAGCTGGTCGGCCTGCGACGGCGGCGGATCGAGTCCCGGCTGCGCAACATTCTCTTCCGTAATAACCGGCAACGCGTCGCTGGCGTGCTCCTCGAGCTTCTGGAGTCACACGGCGAACTGATCGGCAAGGAATGGCTCATTCGTCTCAAGCTCTCCCACCAGGAAATCGCCGGCCTGATCGGAACCACGCGTGAGACTGTGACGATTGTGCTCGGCGAGCTGCAGCTCGACGGCCTGATTCGCGTGCGCCGCCGCGCAATCACCGTGATGAATCGCGACGGCCTGAAAACGGAGGCCGCGTTTTGACTCTTCAAGCCGCGGCCGACTCCTGCGGCAACCCGGGCTCTCTTCGGCACTGTGGTTCAACTCACAGACCCGGCCTGGCCCGCGGTCGACAATCTGTTTTGAGCTTGAACTGCGGATTGCGCCCAAACGCGACTCGCCGCGACGGCCTGCGCCAGATCCAACCAGGCTCGGAGAGCCCCCCATGAGCCGCTCATCCACTGACAACTGGAACGCCTGCCCACGCGGCGAGCTCAAAAGTCTGTCGACTCGGCTCAGAGCCCGGCGCACGCGCCGCAACTGGGCGCGATCCTTCGCCACGCTCGCGCTGGTCGCCTGTGCCGGAGTCGGAGCATGGTCCCTGGCGCCTCAAATGGAGGCCATGATGGATTTCAAAATCGCCGGGATTCATTGCAGTCGCGTCCTGGCTCTGGCGCAAGAATACGCCGCACACAAGCTGGACCCTCAGGTCGAGGAGCAGATCAAGACCCACATCCATCGTTGCCCACGCTGCTATCTCCGGTTCAAGGCAATGCGATTGATCATGAGCGAGGATCACCCTGGCACGCACCACGACCGGCGCTCGCTCGCCTTTCCACGCTCATCCCTCGACGCTCCCGCTGTGGTTCGAAAGCTCGGTTGAGTCACCTTGAGGAGTCCGATCAGCCCGTTTCGATCCAACCCAGAACAGCCCCAGGATCTCTGTGCTCCAGGCGAACGCGATCCGATTGCGGGCCCATGCCGCGACCGGCCCGAAGCACATCGCGAACGGCTGTCACCAAGCGGCCACGAGCTCGCCGCGAAACACGGTCGCCGCCTTGCCGCGGAGAATCACCCGGTCCCCCGCCAGACCCACTCGCACCACTCCACCCCGCGCGGAAGCCTGGTAGCCCGCAAGCTCAGTCGCCCCCAGCACGCCGCACCAGTAAGGCGCAAGCGCACAGTGCGCGGAGCCGGTCACGGGGTCTTCATCAACCCCCACGCCAGGCGCGAAGAAACGCGAGATGAAGTCGTAACGCGGATCGTCGGACCGGCTGGTGACAATCACGCCCCGCACGCCTGCGCGGGCCAGCGTGGCAAAGTCCGGCTCGAGCGCCCGGACCAGGCGCGCCTCCTCGAGCACGAAGAACCAGTCGAAGCGCGTCTTCGCCGCATACAGCGGCTCGATCCCAAGCGCGTGCAGGAGCTCAGCCCCGGGCGCCTCCGGGCGGGGTGGAGTCGCGGGGAAATCCATCGCGATCAGGTCCCCCTCGCTCCTGCAAACAAGCCGGCCGCTCAGCGTCAGGAACTCGATCGGCTCCGCGAGCGGATGCATGCCCGCGGAGAAAAGCGCATGCGCGGAAGCCAGCGTGGCGTGGCCGCAGAGATCGACCTCGGACGTGGGCGTGAACCAGCGCAGCGAATAGCCCTCGCCAACAGGACGCACGAAGGCGGTCTCGGAAAGATTCATCTCGGCGGCGACGGCCTGCATCCAGCGCGGGTCGGGCTCGCGATCGAGCACGCAAACCGCGGCGGGATTGCCCGTGAACGGCCGTTCGGCGAACGCGTCGATTTGCCAGCAAGGAATTGCTCCCATGCTCCCTCCCTGCAAGTCTGAGATTCGAATCCAGAAAATAGCACGCGGGCGGCGGGGGATGGAATGTTGGCGCGGTGCGCCTGGACTCGTACGATGAAACGCGTGGTACCGCGACCAATCCCCCCGTCATGCGGCGGGATCCTACCGGCAAGATTCCAGAGGACAGACAACCGTGCGACTTCCAGCGCCTGGCATGGCCATCCCCGCCGGTCCGCCCCGGACCGCGAGGAACGACTCTTGGCGACGAACGCGTGGAATTCTACTCAGCCTCGCCGCGGTCGCTCTCACAGCCGGGGCCGCGCTCGCGCAGGCCCCCACCGCCAAGGTCGAGCCTGCGAACAACAGCTCCGCCGCAGCCGTTGAGCTGGGACGCTATGCCTCCAAGGACGGCCTCGTCTTTTACGTCGAATGCGATGGGCTCAAGCTCCGCGAGGGGGAATGGAAAGCCACCGCGGCTTACAAGATGCTCAACACAACCTCCCTCGGCGTGATGCTCGAGGAAGTCGCCGCCCAGACTCTGGACAAGTTCCTGGCGCCCTTCCCCGGCGTCAACCTGACGGGCCAGGAAATCGTCACGCTGATCGAGCATGCCGCCCAGGAAGGATTCGTGATCGCGCTGAATATCGAGACCAAACCGCAAATCATCGCACGTTCGACCTTCGTCCTGCGCGGCGGCGCAGCCAAGGAATTTCGTCCCATCTCCAGCAAATGGATGAAGGGCCTCATGGGCGAGGATAAGCCCAAGATGGAATGGAAGTCGAGCCGCGGACTCGTACTCGTCGCCAAGGAAGGCGCTACCAACGCGGCCGAACAGGGTTGGGTCTGGTGGGCCGAAAAGAACGACCTCGTCATCGCACGCCCTGCCTCGACCGCGGACAGGGTCATCGCCACGCTCGACGGCCAGGCCCCCTCTGTGGTCGATCACCCCCAGTGCGTGAGCCTCTTCAAACGCGAAGGGAGCTTCCAGCCCGTTCTCATCGCCTTCATGGACCTGAACTCGCAAGCTCCCGCCGGCAGCGAAATGGCGGCCTTCCTGCAGAAAGCCGGCGAGACCGGCCTCAAGGCCATCGATTATCGCCTCGGCTTCGACGGCGACGCCCTGCAGTGGGTGGCGCGGGTCACCGCCTCAAAGTCGGCCCTCAACGCCGGGGCGAGCGACGCCACCTTCGACAAGAACAGCCTCATTCCCACCGCCGACGGCGTGACCTCCTTCCTCGAGTTCACAATCAAGCCCGACGATTTCCTGAAAGGGATGATCGCCGGCGACAAATCCGGCACGGTCAAGAAGTGGATGGACGACCTCACGGAGACGATCCAGGCTGGGAGCAAGATCGATCTCGAACGGGATCTGCTGGCCAACCTGGGACCGCGCATGGTGGTTTACCTCGCACCTGGAAAAAGCGCAGCCGCAAGTGACGAGTCCTCCTCCACATCGGGTGCACAGGGGCTCGATCTGGCTGGTCTCGTCGCCGGGCTCCAATCGTACTTCCCCAAGGTAACGTTCGTCGCCGAGATGAAGAATCCTGAGGCGGTTGGCAAGGCGATCGACTCGCTCATGATCGCGGTGAACGGCGAGCTGAAGGCACAGGCGATGGAGAAGGCACGTGAGGAAAAGGAAGCCTCGGAGGCGAACAAACCGGGCGGCGGAGGAGGCCGCGGGGCGGGCGGCGGCGGCGGCGGCACACGCAAGCGCTCGGCGTCGACCACGTCTCCGCACTTCGTGGTCGCCCCCTCGACCGACATGAAGAGCAAGAAATACGTGCTCCAGACACCCTCGAGCTCACCCCTGAAGCTCGGTCCATCCGGGTTCCGGCCCACGATCCTGCTCGAAGGCAAGTATCTTGTGGTCTCAACCGCGTCCGACGCGGTCCAGGCCGCGAGCACCGCGATTCTCAAGAAAGACTGGAAACCAGGAGAGACCATCGCGAGCACGCTCGCCAGGTCTCCTGATGGGCTCTCGATGTTGGCGGTGGACGACGGCCGGGACACGCTGCCTGTGTATCTGGCGAGCTTCCCGGGCAACCTGCAATCGATGATCAACACGGCACTCACGATTGCCAAAACTCGCAAAGAGGAACAATTGGCAGCCGCGAAGCCGGATGCAGCCGGCGCGGGGGGTGGAGCTGCCCGCGCGGGGGGTGGACCTGCCGGCGAGGGGGGTGGACGCCGCGGCCGCATGGGGCCAGGCGCGGGCGGTAGCCAGCCCGGTGGACCCGGCTTCGGCGGCAGCCCGCCCGGCGGCAGCAGGCCCGGTGGACCCGGTTTCGGCGGCCCTCCCGGCGGCGGCAGCAGGCCCGGTGGACCCGGTTTCGGCGGCCCGCCCGGTGCAAATGGAGCATCCTCGTCCTCCGGCGATGAGCTGCTCGTGCTCAAGATCGACGCCGAGCGGCTCCCCAAGTCCGAGGAGCTCAGGGCTCTGCTATTCCCCGGCTTGCTCACGATCAACACTCAAGGTGAGGAGGTTCGGATCACAGGGCGGGTGGCGTTCCCCAATCCAACTACGCCCGCAACCTCAGCCGCGCTCACGTACCTGTTGCCGTCTCTGGCTCAGATTTACTCAGAAATCGCCGCGGCGGCGGCGGCCAAAGCGGCTGCTCAGGAAGCAGCACAGGCCAGCCAGCAGCCCGGTCAGCCACAGCAAGGTGCGCCTGGCTTCGGTCCGCAAGGCGGCGGTTCCGCCCCCGGCGCAGGCGCTGTGCCGGCCGCACCTCCGGGCGGCGGTGGCGGCAGACGCAGAGGACCAGGCTGATCCCCTTTCCTGGCAGTTTGAGGCAAGCCCGTGGGCAGAAAAAAGATTCGCGTCGCACTGCGAAAGAATCGCAAGAACCGCACCCGGGCCAATGACCTCACCCAGGCCTATCGCGACGACGCCCCGGCCGCTTCCGCTGCGCCCGGGGCCGATCGCGTTCGCCCCAAGGGCGAACATTCCCGCCATCGCACGATCATCGAGGACGACTCCCCCGCGGCAGAGCCGGGCGCACGGCTCGATCCTGAAAGCCGCTTCGCCGTCAATGCGTCCACCTGCTTGCGGGGAATCGTCGTCGAAACCCATGGGCTGATCTCCTCGGTTCGTACCGACGACGGGGTCATGCATTCCTGCCACACGCGCAAGATGCTCAAAAGCCTGGAAATCGAAGGCCGCGGTGTCATCACCGTGGGCGATCGCGTCTGGTTTCGACCCGGCCAGGGGGGCGGCTCAGGATTGATCGAGAAGGTTGAGCCGCGATCGGGCATTGTCGCCCGTGGTTACCGCCGCCGCAGGCATATCATCGCGGCCAATGTCGATCAGGTGCTCATTGTCTCCGCACTCGCCGAGCCCGAGCTCAAGCTCGGCCTCATCGATCGTTACCTGGTCTCCGCGGAGAGCGGCAAGGTCCGACCCGTGATCGTGCTCAACAAGGCTGACCTGGTCGATCTTGCCCGATTTCAGTGGGTGGTGGGTCTCTATTCTCAGCTTGGGTACGAAACGATTGTCGTCTCAGCCGCGGAGAGGCGCGGAACCGATCGGATCGCGGAGCTTCTCAGCCAGGGCGTGACGGCGGTCGCGGGTCAAAGCGGGGTTGGTAAAAGCTCGCTGCTCAACGCCATCCAGCCCGGGCTCAACCTGCGCGTGGCCGAGGTCTCTGACTGGAACTCCAAGGGCCGGCATACCACGACGTCCGCAAGCCTGATCCATCTGGAACAAGGGGGTTTCGTGGTCGATACTCCTGGGCTGCGCCAGTTCGAGCTTTGGGGAGTCGCCGCAGCCCAGATCGAGCAGTTCTTCGTCGAGTTCCGCCCGTACGTCCCCCATTGCCGCTTCCCAGATTGCCTGCATTCCCACGAGACAGACTGTGCAGTCAAGCTCGCGCTGCACGAGGGGCAGATCCACCCCAGCCGCTACGACAGCTATCGCCGCCTGCTCGCCCAGGAGTCGATCGAGGAAGACTGAGCCCTGAGCCCACATGCCGCGCCACGAGGCGGCCAGGGCATCCGCCCCAGCCGCCCCGCGTCTGCTCGTCCAGGCCGCTCACGCAGTCCTGAGCGTGATCTTCCGCGGACGCGATTCCGGATGCTTGGGCAGAACAAGCTGAAGCACCCCGTTCGTGAGCGTGGCCTCCACTGCGCTCGAATCCACCAGCTCAGGCAACACGATCGAGCGCTCGAAGCGCCCGAAGGTCCTCGTGTTGTAAACGTACTGGCGGCCTTCCACCGGCTGACGCTCCGCCTTGATCGTGAGCACGCCGTTATGCACCGTCACCTCGACATCCTTCTCGCTCACTCCGGGAAGCTCCGCCTCGACGTAAACCTTGTCATCGTCGTGCCACAGTGAAACCGCAGCACTCGACCACGCCCAGCTCGCACCCGCCGCCGGCTCCTCGCCAAAGACTCGGTCGAAAAGCTCGTCGAGCCGGTTCGTGCGGAAATTCGAGAAGGGAGCAAACGAAAACCCGGGACGCAACATCGGAACCATCTCTCGTAGCCTCCTCGAACCAGGGGTTCACCAGCCATAACACCCACCGGGGCGTCAGGCCGCCGGTTCGCCCTGACCACCAGGGCCAACCAGACATCTCACTCTCAAAAGCAAGCCGCATGCCAAAACTGCATAAAATCACGTAAGACAATTTATAATAAGATGTTGCGGACATGCAGAACGATTCTACAAGGATCACACGACTGCCATTTCTGCGCTTCCGTCGCCGACTAGAAACGCCATTTTGGCATCACCAGGCAAAAGCCGCTTGTGGCAGCACTCCCCTTGAAGGAACTGCCATTTTGGCTTGACCCTGTCGCGTTTGAACCACAGAATCACGAAGTCAAGGCACATGGATGTACGCCTTCGCAACGGAACGGCTTGACAGCGAAGGTCATTCTGAAGTCTTTAGAGGATAGAACCTGCGAGGTCGTGCGAAAGATCCGAGCGTTCATCGCGAACGTCTATCAGTGCCCTGAACCGCTGAGGCCACTCAGCGCATGGGACTGAGGGTCGAGGAATCAGTTGAAGGTGAGCGTGTTCTCGCGTGAGGGCAACTGCCCCCGCCCATAGTGAACATGTGAACCTTGGTGAAGGAGTGAATTCGATGGGATCCTGGGGTGCGGCGAACGAGATCCGGGAAGTGGCGAGCGTGCAGGGTCGGCGAGCCACCACGGAGGGGGTGCGCTGGCGGAGGTTGTTCTCGCGTGGGTTTTTGCTCGCATCGCTGGTAGCCGGATCCGCGGCGCTGATCTCGCTCCCGGAGCTGGAGGAGGCCGGTCCCAGGCCGCCTGTCGCTCGCCTGATTCCTGATCCGGACGATCGCATTGAAGCGGTCGCTTTTGCCCCGGACGGTGAGACCGTGGTCTCGTGCGGCACCAGCAGCGAGATCGCGATCTGGTCGCTGGCGAATCTGGAGCGTGGCCAGGTGCTCGACGCCGGCTCGATCCAGGACGATCGGGGACGCCTGGCAGCGGCGTATTCGCCGGATGGCAAGCGGTTGGCGGTGAGCGGCCTCGGCGCGATCTCGGTCTGGTCGATCCAGAATGGGCGATTCAGGCGTACGCTCCGGATTGTGGGGCCGACAGCACACTCGCTGGCGTTCTCGCCTGATAGCAAGCTGCTTGCCCTGGGGGGTGAAGACGGTGTCGTGCGGGTAATTGATCCGGGCACGGGCGTTCTGGTTCATCAGCTTCGGCAGCATCGCGACACGGTGCGTACGGTTGCGTTTGGGCCGCGGGGCGACCGGCTTCTGTCCTCGGGGCAGGATCGCAGCGTCATTCTCTGGGATCTGGAATCGGGCAAACCGATTCGCAACCTGGCGCAGCAGGGGTCGTCGGCGGTGGAACACGCGGCGTTTTCACCGGATGGCAAGACCATCGCCGTGGGTGACATGTCGGGTTCGCCCGAGGACGTTCTGGTTCTGGATGCGGAAACGGGGCGGATTCAGGCAAGGCTCACGGGCAATGCTTACGGCGTGCTTGCGCTGGCGTATTCGCCTGACGGCCGCACCCTGGCGGCCGCGGGGGGCGATCGGACCATTCGGCTCTGGGATCTCGCCACGAATCGGCTTTGCCATCGTCTGGGCGAGCATGTCGGCATCGTCACTTCCCTTGCCTTCTCCCCGGATGGGAGCCGGCTGGTTTTCGGCGGCAAGGGGGCGACGATCGGAATCTGGGATCTCACGAGACCCCTGCTCTTTCTGGTCGATAGCCGCACCCGCGCGGAGTCGGCGTTCCACCTGACCCTGATCGCGCCTAGCGGTGGCTGGCTGGTGAAACCGGTCTCCTGACGCCTAGCCGTGGCCGTAACCGCGGTCGAACGCCTCCAGATCCCGCATGTAGGCTGCGTAGGTCGTGCGGAACGTGTCGTAATCGATCGTCCACCGAGGCGAGTCCTCGGTGTGGCGATGGCAATGCTCTTCGATCAGCCTGTGCAGAAACTTGAACAGGTGCCGCGGTGTACGCAGGTTGCCAAGGGCATCTTTGAGATAATCATCGCTGATCGCGTCATCGATGAGATTGCGTAGGCGGGGGACATCGCCGTTCGTCGCCGGATCCGCGCGGCAGACCGTGAGACGGTCGCCGGCCAGGTCGTAGAGCGAGGGCCCGGTCCAGCGCAGGGGTTTGATCATGTTGAGCTTGTCGGGCCGGGCGCGGTCGTAGAATTCCTTGCCTTCTTTTTCGAGGTAGTAAGCCAGCTCGATTGGCAGAAGGAGCTTGACGCCGATTCCGGGGTGCCTGAGGAATTTGTGGTCGAGCAGCGGCCACACGAGTGCGCGCATCCGGCGCGGGTCTCCCTCGACCTGCTGCGGCTCATCGACGCGATCCACCAGCACGATCACGCCCGCGTAGCCCAGCGTCCGCAGGACGCCCATGAACTTGCGCAGAAGCTCGTAGCGTTCCTCCGCGCCGCCGCTGCGCGCGCTCGGCAGCGGCTGGCCGCCCAGCTCCGTCGGCTTGAACCACAAAAGCTCCCAGCGCAGGGCGGAAGGATCACGCCCCAGTACGCGCAGGCTCTTGCGAATATCCCGGGCGAACCACTCCGCCCGCGCCAGTCTCCAGCCCCAGTAAAACCACGCACCCAGAATCGGCAAGAGCAGCCAGGGAATGGTGGAAAGCTTGAGCAGCGACGGAAAAAGCGCAATCAAGATCCCCACGAACACCGTGCTGCCGAAGATCACCTGCAGGTCGCGCCTGGTCCACAGCGGCCGAAAGCCAGACCTGCGCCTGAGCCGATCCCAGCGGCGGGCGATCGGCTCGCCCGTCGACGCGTCGTAAAGCGCGGCAAGCATCAGCAGGTCGCGCCTCTGATCGAGCGAAAGCACCGTCAAATCCACACGCTCACCCGTAAGCATGTCTACAAGCTGCGTCACCCCCAGCGAGAGGATCGCGTCCATGTGATCCTCAAGCTTCCAGTCCGCGAGCGCAACGTCCACGTTCCTGGCCTTCGACGCCGCCTTGCAATTGTCCAGATAGGGATTGAAATCGTCGTACGAAATCACCAGCACACGCTCGCCGGGATGCTGATGGTTGTGCGCCGAGAGCTCCGCCGTGGCCTGCAGCCGAAGTGCTGTCTTGCCGCTCCCCTTCTCCCCAAACACAAGCGCGGTCGAAGGGTCAAGCGGGCTCCCAAAGAACTTGTTCCAGGCCGGGTGATGGATCGTCTCCAGACACCGCTTCTTGAAGACCGTGTCTGTCTGCGCGTCTTCCTCGCTGAACGGATTGCCCGCAATCCCATGATGCTGCAAGAACTGTTCCAGCTTCATCCCTGTCGTCGCCTTTCCTGAATGCTTGCCTTCATCGAGCGATTGTGAAGATGTCGAGGAGCGCGCATCGACCCCCTGTTCCCGCAAGTTCTTCGTCTTACCTGATAACGAGATTGGCCGCAATCTGAGCCGATTGACCCGCGGTCGGGCAACCCCGTACGATTTGCTCGTGTCGGCGTTCATAAGATCGTGCTGAGCTGGCAGATCGGAGAACATGGCGTGAGTCGCTTGATCTGGTGCGTCTGGGGGCTTTGCGGAATTGTGGTTGCCGGCTGCGGACCGGCCGGGTCCCCTTCTGATCCGCCGCGATCGAGCGCGGCCCAAGACCAGGCGCCGCTGCGGGTGGCGGCAGCGAGCGACCTCACGTATGCCTTGCCCGATGTGCTGGCGGCGTTCGAGGGAGAGACGCGCATCAAGGCCGAGGCGGTGTTCGGCGTGTCGGGGCAGCTTTCGGCACAGATCAAGCAGGGCGCGCCTTACGACCTGTTCCTGGCCGCGAATGAGTCGTACATTGCCGATCTCGCCGCCGCGGGCGCGGTCGTACCGGCCACGGTGAAGGCATACACCCAGGGATCGCTGGTAGTGGCCTTGCGCTCGGAAATCGGCGATCGAGTTCATGCTTTTGAGGATCTGGCTGGTCCTGAGTTCAAGCGTATCGCGATCGCCAACCCAGCCTTTGCCCCTTATGGCCGCGCGGCGAAGCAGGCTCTGGAACGGAGCGGGCTGTGGGCTCGAGTCGAGTCCAGGGTCGTGCTCGGCGAGTCGGTTCGGCAGGCGCTTGTTTATCTGGAGCGGGGCGAGGTTGAGGCGGCGATCGTGGGCCGTGCTCTGGTGCGTGGGGACTCTTACCGCATGCTGGCGGTCGACAGGAAGCTCTACGATCCCATCGTGCAAGGGATGGGGGTGATTGTCTCGAGCAAACGGCAGGACGACGCCCGTCGGCTTCAAGAGTTCATCCTCGGCGTGAAGGGGCGGGAGATCCTGGGTCGTTATGGGTTTATCGCGGCGCCGGACCAGCGCGGCTGATCCCGGCGAGAACGCGGAGGCAAAGGTTCGTGCTCGATCTGGGTCCTGTCTGGCTGTCGATCAAGGTTGCGACCCTGGCCACGGCCTTTGATATCGTCGTGGGCGCGCCCCTGGCGCTTTTGCTGGCACGCCGGCCGTGGCCCGGCCGGCCGCTCCTGATCGGGTTCCTGTGCTTGCCGCTCGTGTTGCCGCCGACCGTGCTTGGCTACGCCCTGTTGCTCTTGCTCGGCCGCCGCTCGCTGCTGGGTGGCTGGATCGAACTCGTGTTTGGCGCCTCGCTGGTCTTCCACTGGACGGGCGCGGCGGTCGCCTCCGCAGTGGCCGCGTTTCCACTTTTTCTCATTCCCGCGCGGGCCGCTTTTCTGGCGGTCGACCCCAGACTGGAAGACGCGGCCCGACTCCTCGGCAGGAGCAATCTTTCGGTTCTTGCCGCCGTCACCCTGCCGCTCGCCTGGCGCGGGCTCGCCGCGGGGGTGGTGCTGGCGTTCGCCAGGGCCGTGGGTGATTTTGGCTGCACGCTCATGGTCGCCGGCGATATTCCCGGCCGCACCCAAACCGCCTCCCTGGCAATCTACGACGCCGTTCAACAAGGGGACGACGCCAGGGCCCTGGGGCTCTCGCTCGTCATCGCCCTGGTCTCGATCGCCGCGCTCGCCGCCGCCCAGGGCCGTGATCGACTCCCCGAACCGCATCTGTGAATGCCGAGGCCGCGTCATGCTCGAGGTCGATGTCGAACGCCGCGTCAGCCCCACTCTCACCCTCCAACTCCAGCTTCGTCTCGGCCCCGAGATCGGGGTTCTCTTCGGACGCTCAGGCGCGGGCAAAAGCACGCTCCTCAGGCTCATCTCGGGCCTCGCACGCCCGGATCGCGGCCGGATCACGCTCGACACCGAAACCCTCTTCGATGCATCCACGCGTATCTCGGCCCCGCTCCGCCGCCGCCGCATCGGCATGATCTATCAGGACGACCTGCTCTTCCCACACCTGAGCGCCCGCCAGAACATCGCCTTTGGTCTCGCGGGGCAGCCACGGCTCGAAATCGCACAGCGCGTTCACGAGGTCGCTGCGCTCTGTGGCGTCGAGCACCTGCTCGACCGCCGGCCGGCAACGCTCTCCGGCGGCGAACGCAAACGCGTCGGACTCGCGCGCGCCATCGCGCCCAGACCACGCCTGCTGCTCTGCGACGAGCCTTTTTCCGCGCTCGATCTGGCCCGCCGCAACGCCCTGATCTCACGACTCATGGACATCCAGGCCGACCAGCAAATCCCCATCCTCCACGTGACGCATTCACCCGCCGAGGCCGTGGCACTCGGCGGCCGGATGTTTTTGCTCGAAAACGGGCGGATCGCGGCCGAGGGGCCCTCGATCGATGTGCTCGCGAATCATGCCCTCGCGGCTGTGGACTGGGAGCCGCTCACGAACCTGTTCCATGCCACGCTCCTCGACCAGCTCCGGGACGACGGCGCCAGCCGCGTCCAGATCGACGGCGGCCCCGCCTTGATCGTTCCCCGGCTCGAGGGGCATGCCGGCGAACGCGTGCACGTCCAGCTCCGGGCCGACGATGTCCTGCTGGCTCGTGCATCCGTCCCAGGGCTCAGCGCCCGCAACCAGCTTCCAGGCGCGGTCGAGCGAATCCTCACCCACGGCCCCAACGTCGAGGTGGTCGTGCAGTGCGGAGAGGTGTCGTTTCTGGCCAGTCTCGTCCCCTCCGCCGTCCGCCAGCTCGAGCTCGCCCCAGGGGCGCAGGTCGTGCTCATCATCAAGGCCAGAAGCTGCCGGATCACAAGCGTGGAGGAATCGGCCGAGGCCGAGCGCCGCCAGGCCCACACGCCCGGAACGGGTAAACAATGATTCCGAAGCACAACAACCCTGCCTGAGTTTCTCTCTTGCTGGTATCATCCAGGAATTCGATACCACGTCATGGGTATCCCTGCCGCAAGGGGAACGAACGGTGCCAGGCCGGGGCGCACGAATCGTGATCACAGGCAACTCCCCATCCCCGGCGGACTCGGTCGCGGACCAGCAACGCGAGGACTGGACCACGGAGCCGACGCGCGAATACCACCCGCCGAGCATGCTCTCGCACACCGTTCGCGTCGGCGGCGACGCCCAGGGCGACACGCTCGACGACCCGACCTGGCTGCTCCAGCGCAGGATTCGCGCGGCGGCGGTGGTGCTGGTCGTGGGCTTCGGGTCGGCGTTTGTGCGCTCGCTCTTTCTGCATCCGTTATCCTCGCTCTTCATCCGCCTCCAGGCCACCGTGCTCGTGCTGCTGGTCTCCGCGCTTGCCGCCCTGAGCTCGCGCTGGCGGCCCCGCATGCCATTCCTGCGAGTCTTCGAATCCGCCCTCTTTTTCATGGTCGTCTCGTTCTTCCTGGCCGCTGAATACAGCCTGATTCTCCGCGGCGTGCGAGCCGACGACCCGTTTCTCGCGCTCGGACCAGTCCGCAGCAGCGTCTACTGGATTCTCGCCACGATCTTCACCTACGCCATCTTCATTCCGAACACCTGGCGCAGGGCCGCGCTCATGATCCTGCCCATGGCCGTGGCCCCCGTGGTCGTGCCCTCGATCCTGGGCGCGATCCATCCCGAGTTCTACCAGATCGCGGTCCGCGTGCTGACCCTCGAGCGGAGCAGCGAAAACGCCCTCCTGCTCATCCTGGGCGCATTCACCGCCGTCTTCGGCAGCCACACCATCAATACTCTCCGGCTGCAAGTTCATGAAGCCCGGCTGCTCAACCAGTACAAGCTCGGCAAGCGGCTCGGACGCGGCGGCATGGGCGAGGTCTATCTCGCCGAGCACCAGCTTCTCAAACGCCCCTGCGCCATCAAGCTCATCCGCCCCGACCTCGTCGGCAACCCGCGCGTCTTCGCACGCTTCGAACGTGAAGTCCGCGCCACCGCCAATCTCTCCCATCCCAACACCATCGAAATCTTCGATTACGGCCGCAATCACGATGGCTCATTCTATTATGTGATGGAGTACTTACCCGGCCTCAGCCTGGCCGACCTGGTCGAGCGCCATGGACCGCTCGCGCCCGGACGCGTGGTTTATCTGCTGCGGCAGGCGTGCGACGCCCTTTCTGAAGCCCACGGCCTGGGCCTGATCCACCGCGACATCAAGCCCGCCAACCTCATGGCCTCCCACCGCGGCGGCCGCTACGACGTCGTCAAGCTGCTCGATTTCGGGCTCGTCAAGACCGTGAGCGAGGACGCCGCGCCGCACCTCTCACGCGAGGGCACGGTCGTGGGCTCTCCGCTCTACATGGCACCCGAGCAAATCATCCGCGACCGCCCTCCGGATCAACGTACCGACATTTATTCACTAGGCGCTGTGGCCTATTTCCTGCTCACCGGCCGCCCCCCGTTTCCGCTCGATGACTCCATGGCCGTGATGATCGCCCACACGCGAGACGCCGTGATCCCGCCGCGGCAGGTCCGTGAGAGCATTCCGCGCGACCTGGAACAGGTGGTGCTCCGCTGCCTGGCCAAGCGCCCGGCGGATCGCTATGCAACCGCGGCCGAGCTCGGCCGTGCGCTCGCCGCCTGCGACTCTGCCAGCGAATGGTCCGCCCTGGAGGCCGAGGCCTGGTGGCGCGGGCACGAAAGCGAGCTCAATCTCGACCCCGGCTCGGGTCTCGATGCCCAGCAAAAGCACGATCCCGCCGCGGACGTGGAAACGGCCCCGACCCGTCTCGTCTCCTAGACCTGGTTAATGATGGAACTGGGCAAGCTCTTCACAGGCGAGACCGTCTGCGCCTTTCGCTTTCTCTTCGTCACACGGCAAATGCCGCGAACCGATCGCAAAGAACACGAAACCCAGGAACAGCACGGGAATCACCGCCAGCATCGCGACCGAGAGATTCGTATGATCGACCGGCTTCGCGCCCAGCGACGCCAGGAACTGCCCGAGCGCGGACTGCGCACCCCGGGGCGAGCCGAAGTATCTCGAGATGCCGCCCAGCAGAATTGGCGAGCTGATGTCGCCGAAGAGATGGATCAAAAAGATAAAGGCCGCGTAGCCCGCCGCGCGGCGGTTGGCCGGCACCACGTTGGCCGTCACGGTATTGCACGGCCCGAGCACCATCGAGAGCAGAATCGAAGCCCCGAAGACCAGCCCCAGCGAGACCGTGTACGACGCCGCCAGCACGCCGAAACCCCCCAGGGGCACGGCGAGCACCACCGCGCCCGCGGCGATGATCAAGTAAGCCCGGTTGGTATAGCGCGCGAGCACGTCGGGCAGAACCATGCCCAGCAAAATCCCCAGCACGCCGGCGACGACCAGCAAGATCCCCAGATAGCTGCCGGCATCACCCACCGAGAGCCCGTGCACGCGCTGATAAAACGTCGAGCCCCACGCCGCATAGGCCCCCGTGGCGAATGTCACCGCGGCCATCCCCGCCGTGTTGAACAGGAACGTCGGCGTCTTGAAGAGCTCGAGATAATCGGCAAACGTGGGCCGCGCCGCAGGCTTGCGGGCATTCCCCTCCTCGGACGCACCCCGGCCTGGGTCACGCATGAAAAGCCCCGCCGCCGCCGCCAGCAAACCCGGCAAGCCCACCACCCAGAACACCGCGCGCCAGCCAAAAAACTGCGCGATCTTGCCCCCCAGGATGTAGCCAAGCGCCGATCCAACCGGAAGCGCAAGGTAATACACCCCCATCGCACGCCCCCGCGACTTCACCGGAAACAGATCCGCCAGAAGCGCAGGCGCGATCACCCCGTAGCTCGCCTCGCCCACGCCCAGCAACGCGCGCCAGAAAAACATGTGGCGGTAATCGGTCGAAAACGCCGTGCCCACCGTCGCCACGCTCCAGAGCGCAACCCCGCCGGAAATCAGCAGCTTGCGATTGAGCCGATCGCCCAGTACCCCCATAAACGGAGACACAATCGTGTACACGATCATGAACGACGCCCCCAGAACCCCGAAGGCGTCATCCTCGATGTTGAGCGCGTCCTGGATCTTCGAGCCCGCCGCGAAGAACGAATAGCGATCCACATAATTCAGCAGGTTCATCGCGAACAGGACGAGGAGCGCGAAAATCGGCCCCGCCGCGAATCGCGCTGCCGCGCTCGCGTGCGCCTCCTTCGGCTTGCTCTCAACACTCGTCGACTCGGACACCGTGACCACCTCAAAGCGGGAACAGGAAAAGTTCAAGGAAAACAATGCGATTTATACCGGGGCCGGGCGCGGGGATCGAGCCCCGCGGGCGGGCGAATTCCCCTCGGCCGCGTTTCGACAAGCGCCAACTGGCTGGGGAAATCGCTAGCGCGTGGGCTTGCTGAACCGGCGGCACTGCGAAAAGAAGGCAAGCGGGTTGTCGTGAACCACTTTCTGGATCAAGGCCTCGTCGTGACCGCGTTTCCGCATTTCGAAGATAAACTCAGGGACGGCGAGCGGATCACTGTGCCCCCAGTCCCCCGCGGAGTTCACCATCACCCGCTCCGCGCCATGGATTTCGATCATGTCGGCCGCCCGGGCCGGCGTGCACTTGGTGATCGGATAGAGCGTCATCCCCACCCAGTGCCCCGCGTCGAGGGCGGGGCGAATCGTATGCTCCTCGACATGGTCGATGCAGATCCGCTCCGGCGGGATCCGCGACTCGCTCCGCGCCATGTCGAGAATCATCCGCGTGCCCTGATACTTGTCCGCCAGATGCGGCGTGTGCACAAGCACCAGCTCGCCCAGCCGCCCAGCCAGGTCAAGATGCTCGAGAAACACCGTCGACTCGTTGCGGGTGTTCTTGTTAAGCCCAATCTCGCCGATCCCCAGCACGCCCGGCCGGTCCAGGAATTCCGGAATCATCGCGATCACCTCACGCGAAAGCGACACATTCTCGGCTTCCTTGGCATTGATGCAAAGCCACGAGCAGTGCTTGATCCCATAAGCCCCCGCGCGCTTCCGCTCGAACTCCGTCAACTGGCGAAAATAGTCCCGAAAGCCCTCAGCCCCCGAGCGATCGAATCCCGCCCAGAACGCAGGCTCGCTCACCATCACGCACCCGGCAAGCGCCATGCGCTTGTAGTCGTCGGTCACGCGAGACACCATGTGGATGTGGGGGTCGATATAATTCATGGCCGCCTCCTCGGTCCTGGACTCATTCTCTTCCAGCATAGCGAATCTGGAGCAACACGGCACTCGTTCTTGGAGCGGGTCGCGGACCCATGGCCGCGTCCACGATCGCGATCGATCGCCTGAGCGCAAGAGGCTGTCATACTCACTCGAAGTCCGGGACAGAACAACCGTGCGCCTCCAAATCATCTGGAATGAGGAGCCGGACGGCAACATAGAACACATCAAACAGCTTGTTTTGACCGTTTACGATCCCGAGCACGTTCTGGCCAACCCGGAAGCAAACGCCGTCAGCCGGCCGCCGGGGTCTGCCGCGCGTTTTCAGCACCGCTGCCGATGGTAAGTACAGCATTGCCATTCACCAGGCGATTGAGCAGGACGCGATCTTACCAATTACTGTCAATGATCTCTCTGAACGCAAATACCAGTGGAGCATGGACCCTCAGAGCGGCCTCGCGACTGTCATCTTACCATCATGGAACGCCGCTGAACCCTGTTGCGATCGGAGGATGGCTCGTGCCGCGGAAGAAAACCAAACGAATCGTGCGCCCGGCCACCTGGGTTTGCCGCCCGGATTCGCCAGGCGAGGGCAGAGTTCGACCGGCCTGATACGGCCTCGCCAGCCTGGCCGCGATTCCAAACGCAAACACCATCCGCGAAATCGCGTCTGGACGGGATGCGTAATGATCCACTGCGCAGGCGCTTGCCTGCGTGCCTGGCTTGCCTCTGAAAGCGAAGGAACAGAAGGTGCAAGCGATCGAAGCTTGTCCCCTTGTTTGCCGGAACGGCTGCGTGCGCGGTCGCGCGCCAGCCGGCCGGTGACTCGCCAGGAATCGAGGGGGTGTCGATCAAGGCCGCGGATTCTGCCTCGCGGCCGGATCGGCGAGACCGAAGCGTGCCATCCACTCCGGTTCGTAGGCCAGTGAGAAGATGCGCTGAATGGTCTCGGCCCGGCCAGGGCCAGGCTCCAGAAGGGCCTCGAGCCCCTGCCGCAACTGTGCGAGCCTTGGATCGGGCGGCTCGCCTTGCCGGGCCGGTGCCCGATCGATCCGATCGAGCACAGCCGCAATCTCGAGTATCTTGCACCGCGTCTCCGGGAAGTCCTGTTCGAGCACGTTCGCTGCGTCTCGCGCGGCCATGGTTCGATCTCCTTGAAACGCTCTGGCTTGATTGTTCCATCATGATCAGACCGCCGCCGCTTGCCAAGCGCTGGCGCTGGGTGGCAATCATCATGCCGAATGCAAGGATTCTGCCTCGGATACGGCCGCCCGGGGCGCCTGGGTTGGATTTGTTCGCGCGCCGGCTTCGCTCCGCGCGAGCGCTGTGCCGGCGCGAGCGCCGTGGGTTCGCTCCGCACGGGCGGGATGGGTTCGCTCCGCACGGGCGATGTGGGTCGGATTTCGCTGGTGGCGGTGTCACTTTCTGGCGCGCTTGGGTTCGGTTCGCCAGACGCGCCTGGACTGACGTTTCCCCTGTGATGGCTTCACTTTCTGACAAGCATGGGTTCGGTTCGCCGGCGCGGTTGGCTTCGCTCCGCGCAGGGGTAATGGCTTCGCTCCGCGCAGCCGCGATGTGTTCGCTCGGCGCGAGCGTCGACCGTGCACCTGGCTCTTTCTCACGCCCGCGCGCTCGCGGAACACTCAGAATCGATGGAACCGGAAGCATTGTTGAATCCGTTACGACCAGCAAGGCGCGTGAGGCGTTTCGTCCCAGTCGCGTTCTGGGCATGGTGTGACTCAGGGGATCCGGGCGCCGGGGGCTGATGGGTTCTTGCGAGGTGTCAGACGTGTGCAGGACCAAGGTGTCAGACGTGTGCAGGACCAGCCTGGTCGACCCGCGTGCGCTCTCAAAGGAGGTCGAAGACGAAGGGGCATGACCAGGCTTTTCGGGACCTGGTCACCTTAAGAATGCGCTCGAAGAGCGGAGTTCGAACCAGGAATCTCGCGGTTTTCCCGCCGGATCGGGCGGTTTCTGCCAGTGATAAGGAAACTGACGACAGGCGGGACGCCTCCGAGGCTGGGCACCAACGCGTGGCCGATCGGGTATTCCCCGCCCGCACCGCGGCAGGATGTGTGGCTCGCGTCACGGAACAGAGGGGAGCCGGCAACACGCGTGTTGCGATCAACGCCTGGCCTTGGACGGCAGAGGCACCAGAATCGAATTCGGTTCTTGAAACGTTCCCAGGAGCCGCCCGATGAAACTCGATCGAGACATTCATTCGTTAACTGACTTCAAGAAAAAGACGCCCGAGTTCCTCCAGCAGTTGAAGGAGACGGGTGATCCGTTGATTCTGACGATCAACGGCAAGGCTGAGCTGGTGGTACAGGATGCTGCTTCGTATCAGAAGTTGCTCGACTTTGCGGAAGAAGCCAGGGTCATCGAACGCATCCGCCAGGGCCTGGAAGACATGAAGGCTGGTCGGACGATGAGCCTGGACAACTTCAAGAAGCACGTTAGGAAGAAGCACGGGATTTCGGGCTGATGTACAGGGTGGAGATCACCGACAGGGCGCGCAACGGCGCAGACGCGGCCCACGCCTGGATGGTCGAAAAAACTCTCCGGCTTTTGCGAATCAGTGGTATCGGGGGCTTCTCAAGCACATTGAGACCCTGACCAGGCACCCCACCCTTTGCCCCGCGGCTCGTGAATCGTCAGAATTCGCCGAGAAGATCCAGGAGCTTGTTTATGGCAAAGCAAGCCACAGGAACAAGCATCGCATCCTTTTTACGGTCCGCGGCGCAGCGGTGGTGATCCTGTCTATCCATCACTCCGCACGGAAAAAGCTTGAACCGTGATCTCGTATGCCACCAGGCGAGGAATCGCGGGCACCCTGGTATGCAGGAGTCCCTGCTGAGCGAAAGTGATCGTCACAGGATCGCCTTGTATGGCCTGGATTGCTCCCCTTTTATTGCTGAGCTCGTCCGCATTGCAAGCGGCTTTGCGCTATTTTGTTATTAATGGATCGCGACTGAAGCGGTGTATGACGACGAATTACCCTGTACTTCCTGCAAGAGCCACAAAAAAGGAAGAATCGTCTAAACCTGAAGGACCGTCAAACTCGATACACGCGATAGAATTCGTTCGAGGGCGTGGGGGATCGAAGCATGACGGCCAAACGCGCCTGGAAACCGCTTTTCAGTGTACTACTGGCTCTCTGTGGCTGTAATGCTGAACAGCTTCGGGTAACCACATTGCGGCTTGGCCAGTCGATCCCCGAACTGCAGGAAGGGCAAGTGATTGACAACCTTGCTCGGATCGCGGCGCGCCCCGCGAGCCTGCCTTACTACACTGTGATCAATACAGGCACAGCCAACATCATGGACACCGGCGCGACGGGGCTTGGAGCCCTAACGTTTCAAAGTCACGTCGGCACATTGGGAACACTTAATGCAACCGCCAGCAGGGCGATCACTGGCAACTGGACGCTGAATCCGATGTCAAATCCGGATCGCCTTCGCGCAATGCGCGCCGCGTACCAAATCGCCCTCGGAGTAAACGACATTGATCCAGAGGATTTCAAATTACTTCAAGGTTATCTAGAGGACGGGCACGGTCCAGGCATACGAACCGGGTGGCTCTGTGTTGGGAGCAAGTCCGACGTTCCCGAGCAAGCAAGCGTCGTCTCACATTACGGTAAGACCTATGTATGGGTCATGCCGCAATACGCCAGGACTTTCGCCGATTTCGCCTTGCAGATGCTGGACATCGCGACCTGGAGTCCGCCTTCCTCCCCATCCCTGGATTTGAACATCAAGGAAGTACCTGGCTTCCGTCTTAAGCCCCTTCAGCCCGCGCCGGGGGTATCTTCCTGGGAACTCGATCCCATTCCGCAATCGAAGATCCAAAAGCCTCGGAAGGAAGGCGAGCCCGCGCCGCATCCTATCCGGCCACGGCTTTATGAGGACTCGCAGACCATCAATCGAGGGCTTTTCTTCTTGCCGAGGGGATAACGTCAGGGGCGGACCGCCCGAAAGCAGAAACAGGCTCCGGACACGGACACCGGTCCTGGAAGTGCTCGACGGGTGGAGTCGGGGGACGGGTTCCATTTCCGGATCAGATCCGGTTCGGGGCTGGCATTTACTCTGAGAGGCGAGAATCCGTACGCGGGCGATCCTCGCTGGCCTCTTCGCCGCGGCCTGGTGCTTGCAACCGATCGCGCATTCGCCCTGGCTCGTCCGCACCTTGTGCCGGGCGGCGGAGCCAGGCCCCTCCTGGCTTGCGCTCGCGTGCATCGCCGGATCTCGCGTGCAGTGCGGAATGTGCGGGTTGCGCGGGTTGTATTGATTACGAGGGTTACGACGGCGATCGCCAGGGGACCGAGAATCGTCACGCGGTCAGCCGTATCTCGCGCCCGGCATGCGACTTCCGTCAGGCAAGGTCGACGCGTGTACCCTTGACGCCGGCCCGGATGTGGGCCTGGGGCGCGCGGGTGGGGCGGTCTGAACCTCGATCCGCCTTGCCGGATCAATCACGATTGGGATGCGGCCTCTTGCCAACGAGCGCCCGTTTCGGCTGAGTCAGGTTTGTCAGAAGCCAGGCGAACCGGCCAAAGAAATGGTAGTGATCATTTACATTCTGATCGATGCGCGCACTACCCTCGCTCTGACTGACAGTCATCATCGCGTTGCTCAGGTAGTTGTTGGCATTGGTAAACGAAGATCCCGCTGTGTTGGGTTGCGGATAATAATTCATAATCTTCGCCGCTACCGGATCGATCATCGAAGAAGGGATTTTATTGCCCTGGAATGCCTGCCGAATGTATTGACCAGGATTGTTGGGATTGGGAACTGTTGAGAATGGATTATAGATCGTGACCAACTGGCCCTTGGGATTATAG
>DAIDHX010000278.1 GCA_027451885.1 Planctomycetales bacterium | reverse complement strand
TCGCCCAGGCGGTCAAGCAGCTTCTCGCTTGCAAGGGCACCCAAGTCCTCGGCCTTCCGGGGCAGAGCGGTTTTCGAGCGCAGGCGATAGATCCGGCCGCTCGAGGGATCGACCTGCCCCTCGTGGTTGCGGTAATGATTCACCTGGTCGTCGTACCAGTCGGCGATGTAGATCGCGCCATCGGGCCCCAGCTCGATATCCACCGGCCGGAACCAGTGATCGCGCGACGCCACCGCCAGGCCGATATCGTGCGTCTGGTACGTCGAGCCGTCGGGTTTGATCTCGCTCATGATCACATGATTCAGCAAGGGAGCGACGCCGAAAAGCAGGCCGCGATAGCGTTCCGGGAGCGCATCGGCCTCATAGATCATGAAGTCGTGCGTGAACCGGGCGGCCCTGTGGTGCTTCATGGCTGGGAAGTAGCCAAAGCTGTAAGGATTCGACAGCGGCCCGTGCTTGTTGAAGCCCTTCTGGTAATAGGCGCCCTGGTCGTAATGGAACCCGCGCACATCGCCGCCGTTGTGGCCGGAATAGATTCGCCCCTCGGCATCGATCTCCACGCCGAACGCGTTGCCGCCCCCCTCGGCGAAGATCTCGTACCGCCGGGTTTCGGGATGATAGCGCCAGATGAGCTGGCCCATCGAATGCGTGGGGGCCTTGCCCTGGTCGAGACCCGGGCGGGTGACGTGGCCGGAAACGGTCGACCCCTGCGCGGCGTAGAGCCAGCCGTCAGGCCCGAACCGCAGGCTGTTGACGACCGAGTGCGTGTCCTCGAGGCCGAAGCCTTGCAGGTGGACCTCGGGATCGCCATCGGGCACGTCGTCGTGGTTGCGGTCGGGATAAAAGAGCAGATACGGCGGGTTCAGCACCCATGCGCCCCCCCGCCCGGGCGCGACCGCCGTGGTAATGTTCAGTCCATCGACGAACGTCTTGTGTGTGTCGAAGACGCCGTCGCCGTTTGTGTCTTCGTGGATGGTAATTCTGTCATGACCGCGCACGTGGTGCGGCGGCGCCGCGGGGATTCTGTCGTAGACCGCGCGCCAGACGCCGTCGCGGCTCATGAGCTTGAGCCCCGCCGGGTGCGGATACTGGAGATACTGCACCACCCATAGCCGTCCGCGCTCATCGAAGCGGATCGACACCGGTTGCTTGACGATCGGCTCGGCGAGCACCTGATCGAGCGCGAGGTCGCCCGGGACGGTGAACGAGGCCAGGGCCTGCTGGGGCGCAAGCGGACCCTGGCCGCCATCAAAAGGGAGGGCGGCGGCTCCCTTCGCGTGCGCGGGTGCAGCGCCCTTCGCGCTTGCTTGCGTCTCAGGCGCGCGGCCGAGCGCCCAGAAGATCGCGTTTGAGAGCAGCCTGCGGAACGCCGGTTCCTTGAAGTCGTCGGGATGGCCGAGCGAGGTGTAAAACACGCGGGCGCTGCCGACGTTGACCCAGGCGACCGGCTCGGCATCATGCCCCTGCGCCTTGCCGACCAGGAGCGCTGTGGCCGTTTCCGCCAGCGGGCGCGTCTTGTAGAGCGAGCCGTGGCTCGAGAACGGCGTCGCGACGCCGTTCAGGATCTGATGCGACCGGCTTCCCGGAGCCCGGTCGATCGACGCGCGCAGGTCGTTACCGAGATGCCCAGTGTAGTGCCCGCCCAGCACGTCATGATCGAGCTGGGGCCATTCGCCATGCCCCGCGGGCGCCTTGCCGTGGGCATCAAACGCGTGGCTGGCCGTGCGGATTCCGATCACGGGCTTGCCGGCGGCAACGTAGCGCTTGATCCGCGCCAGCTCGTCGAGCCTGGGTGCGCGCCTGCGGGTGCTGATCACGAGCAGGTCGGCGTCGTCGATCGCAAGTGCGCCTGGGAAGTCGTGCGGCGCCTTCGGGCTTGCGATCGCGAACGTGCAGCGAATGCCCGCCGGCTCGAGCACGCTCCTTGCGAATTCCGGCAGCGTCGTTTCCGTTCGGTACTCGTCGTCGCCGATCAGGAACACCGCCCGGGGCCGCGTGTCAGGCGCGAACTGGAAGGCGGGCTTGCCCGTCAGGTCGGTCGAGACGATCGTGCCGGCGACGAACTTCTCGATGTGCTCGATGATCCGTTTTGTCCCCTCGTGATGGCTCACGTACGGCCAGCTTCGGGAGTTGTACATGGTGTCGGTGAGGTCGCGAGCGAGCACCACATTCTTGCCGAACTGGGCCATGTTGCGCAGGCCAAACGGGCGCCCGAGCACGCACATGTTCGTATGAACGCCCATCAGGATCACGCCGGTGATTCCGCGCGATTCGAGCAGGTTCCAGATTTCGGCGCCGGAATCGCTGATCGCGTCCTCGGGCTTGATCTCGAGCAGATCGATCTGGCGTTTCCAGGGGGAGCCTTGCTTGCATTCGGGGCCGTCGTCGCAGCCGCCGTCGCTCTGGTCGACGGGGTAGACCCCTTTTTCCTCGGCGGGGATGCGGTTGCACCACGACGCGATGCCGCGGGGCAGAGTCGCGGCCCTGGGTGCGTCCTTGGCGCGCTTCCGCGCGGGGTGGTTTTCATACGGGCCGATGCAGCCGCTCGGGGCGTGGATGATGAGCACGCCCTTCCCCCGCGCGGCCTTGAGCGTCTCGTTCATCGCGGGCGCAAGCTCACCCACGCGCCTGGTCGCCCCCTGGCACCAGTGTTTATCCCACATGTCGCACACGATGATCGCCGTCTTCGCCGCCGGCCACTGGGTCTGCGTTTCCTTGACGGTGAAGCCGCCAGCCGGTTCGGCGACGCGGGTGCGGATGTTGAGCGAAAGGGTTTCCTCGGCCCCTCGCGCTGCCCAGCATGAGGCCAGGGCGCCCACCCACGCCGCGGCCATCCCCCTCCGCATGAGCGCTCGCATCGGCAATCTCGCCTCCTTCACCGCGTCACGACCGAATGTTTAACACCTGGTTGATAATTTACGATGCCGCCGTTTCGCCTGCCATCCCCCGCCGGCCAGCGCGTTCCTTTGCCCTATTTTCGCGGTGATCCCGGCGGTAAGTCGCCCGTGAATTGGTCGTGTGAGTCCACGACTTGCGGGCGCGGGCCACGGGGCGTGCCCAGGCGAGCGTGAGCTACTCATCCCCCGCGGGGAACGCGATCGTGGCTTCATCCGGCGGCTGGAAGGCGCGCAGCCGGGTCCAGGCGGCGGGATCTTGCCTGTAAAACGCGGCAAGCTCAGCGTAGAGCGCGGGGTTGCGCTTGTGGAGGGTGTGCGGCTTCTCGAAAAACGTCTCGGTGGCGACGGCGAAGAACTCGGCCGGATTGGTCGCGCCATAGTCGTCGAGAGCGGTGGTAACGCCCCGCGCCACGTCGCGTTGCAGGCGGTCATATTCGCGCTGCATCACCCGCGACCAGCTCTCATAAGCCTGGCTCGATTCGAGCACAGGGGTGCCGTCGAGCACGCCATCCTCGCGGTCGAGCTGATGCGCGAATTCGTGCAGTACCAGGTTGCGGCCGTCGCGATCGTCTCGTGTGCGCGGATGCACATGTCGCCAGGCGAGGATCACCGTGTCGCGCGAGGCCGATTCGCCCAGCAGCTCAACCTCGCTGACGAGCTGACCGCCGCCGGCGATCGGCTCGGCGATCTCGGCGTGATACTCGGCCGGATAGACCAGCACGGAGGTGAGCTGGCGATAGACCGGCGTTTCGCGATGGAGCAGGAGCACGCAGGCCTGGGCCGCGATCGAGACCTTCATCTCCTCCGTCAGCACGAGCCCCTTGCAGCCTTCAAAGCGTTTGCGATCGAGGAATTCCTGCACGAGCGGCCAGAGTGCCTGCTGGCTTTCGCGCGGCAGCCGGGCGCAGAGCGGCACGTTTTCAAGCACCCAGTCCCGCCAGCGCTCGGCCAGCGGCTCGGGCGGCCTCCTGCGTCCAAGCGGCCAGAACCAGCGCAGGATCGCGGGCCTTGCCAGTCGCGTAAGCCACCGAGGGGTCATGAGCCGTGCTTGCCTCGCTACGCTGGAAGATTCCTTGTATTCAGCGTAGCAAATCGCACCCCACGCTGCTCCGGCAGGATTCGGTTATCATGGATGAGCAGAATTCTCTATGTTGGATTCCACTGGGCAAGGGCAATGCGATGCAGATTTCTCTGCCTGACAAACTCCGAGAGTTCGTGGCGCGGAAGATCATGGAGGGGGGGTTACGACTCTGAAGAAGCGGTGATCCGTGACGCGCTTCGACGCATGCTGGAGCGGGATCAGCCAGCCTCGGCAAACCCCCTCGGCGATATGGAAGAGCCGCAGGCGGCGGAGGCGCTGTTCGACAGAGAGAGATCTTTGACCTTTGCGGCCTGGCGGCCCAGGAAGATGTTTCGGCCTATCTCGATGTCCTCGCGCGTGATCTCGCGGTGATGGACGCTTCCGCCATCGCCCTCGCGCGGGAAAACGCGCTGCCCATCGTCGTGTTCGACATCCACGAGCCCGGCGGCTTCGCCCGCGTCCTGCGCGGGGAAGGCCGCTTCACCAAAATCACCGACGAACGCTGAAGGAAACGCCGGAATGGTCAGCGATCTGCCCAGCCTGAAAGCCGATATCACCCGCCGCATGGACGGCGCGCTCGAAACCCTGCGGCGCGAATTCGCGGGGCTGCGCACCGGCCGCGCCAACCCCGCCCTGCTCGAACCCGTCCGCGTCGAGGCCTATGGCT
>DAIDHX010000277.1 GCA_027451885.1 Planctomycetales bacterium | reverse complement strand
CGCAGGCCAGGCGCTTTCATGCGATGGGTGCCGGCAGGGTGATCGTCACACGCGGCGAGCACGGCTCGGTTTCGATCTCGAACGACCTGCAAGTTCAGGCGGGGACATACCCCGTGACGATGGTTGACGGCTCAGGCGGTGGCGATGCCTTCAACGCCGGCTACATCGCGGGGCTGCTCGAGGGGCGATCGGAGCTCGACTGTCTCAAGCTCGCAAGCGCGCTTGGGGCAAGCTGCGTGCGCGCGGTCGGCACCACCGCGGGCGTGTTCACCCGCGATGAGGCCGAGTCGTTCATCCGCGCGCATGAGCTTCCGATCGCAAAGCTCTCCTAAGCACGCGATCAGAGCTGGGATGCGGGAATACGCATCTTGAGGCTCTTGACCAGGAACGCCCACTTGTCAGCGGCCTCGGCGATTTGCTTGGTTGTGGGCTTGCCGGCGCCATGGCCTGCGCGGGTTTCGATGCGGATGAGCACCGGATTGTCGCATGCCTGGGCCGCCTGGAGCGTCGCCGCGAATTTGAACGAATGGGCCGGCACAACCCGGTCGTCGTGGTCGGCCGTGGTGACCAGCGTTGGCGGATAGCACACGCCGGGCTTGATGTTGTGCAGCGGGCTATACGCGCGGAGTGCCTTGAAGAGGGCAGGATCGTCGGACGAGCCGTAATCGTCGATCCAGGCCCAGCCGATCGTGAATTTGTGAAACCGGAGCATGTCCATCACTCCCACGGCCGGTAACGCTGCACCGTAAAGGTCGGGGCGCTGCGTCATGCACGCGCCAACGAGCAGGCCGCCATTCGACCCGCCCGCGATCGCCAGTTTGGGAGTGCTCGTGTACTCGTTGGCGATGAGCCATTCCGCAGCGCCAATGAAATCGTCAAACACGTTCTGTTTATGGGTCCTGGTGCCCGCCTGGTGCCATTCCTCGCCGTACTCGCCCCCTCCGCGCAGGTTGGGCTGGGCATAAAGCCCGCCCATCTCCATCCACGCCAGGGTCGCGGGGCTGAAGCTCGGCGACAGCGAGATGTTGAATCCGCCGTAGCCGTACAGCAAGGCCGGTCTCGACTCGCCTTGCGGCAGCCCCTTTTTGGAGCTCAGAAACATGGGGATCCGAGTGCCGTCCTTGCTCTGGTAAAAGACCTGCTTGGTCTCGTACTGATCGGGATCGTAGGCCAGTTTCGGCCTGCGCCAGAGTGTGCTTTTGCCGGTCGCGATCTCGTAGCGAAAGATCGACCCTGGCGCGGCGAACGAGGTGAAGCTGTAGAACGTCTCCTGGTCGTGTTTCTTGCCGCGGAATCCGACCGCCGTGCCCAGGCCGGGGAACTCAACCTCGCGGACAAAATGCCCCTTGAGATTGAACACACGTACCTGTGTATGCGCGTCCTTGAGGTAACGGGCGAGGAAGTGCTCGCCCACGACATCCACGTCTTCGAGAGTCTCGGCGGCCTGGGGGATGACGTCGATCCAGTTCGCTGGGCTCGGGCGGTCGATGTCGATGGCGACAACCTTGCCCCGGGGCGAATTCTTGTTGGTCTGGAACCAGAATGTGGGGCCGTCATTATCGATGAAGGAGTATTCGGCGTCGAAGTCACCGAGGAGATGCGTGGGCAGGGCGTTGGTGTCGCCCAGCTTGCGATAGAGGACGCGATGCTTGGCGTCGGTTCCCTTGCCGATGGTGAGGATCAGGTACGATCCGTCGTCGGTCACGCGCGCGCTTGCGCGCCATTCCTTGCGCTCGGGCTCTTCCCAGACGAGCAGATCCGCGCTCTGCGGGGTGCCGAGCACATGATAGTAGAGCTTGGCGTAGTAGTTTGCGCCCTTGAGGTCATCGCCGGGTTTGGGCTCGGGGAAGCGTGAATAGAAGAATCCGCGGCCGTCGGGGGTCCACTCCGCGCCTGAGAATTTGACCCATTTGATGATGTCGGTCAGATCCTTGCCGGTGGCGACGTCGCGCACTTTCCACTCGGTCCAGTCGGAGCCAGCGCCCGCGGTTGCATAGGCCAGGTAGCGGCCGTCGTCGCTCACGCTGGTTCCGGCGAGAGCCACGGTGCCGTCGCTCGACAGGGTGTTGGGATCGAGCAGAACGCGCCCCTCCACGGCGAGATCGTCGACCGTGTAGAGCACGCTTTGATTCTGGAGCCCGGTGTTGAAACTATAGAAGTAGTGGCCGCCTTCGCGATTGGGAACGCCGTACTTTTCGTAATTCCAGAGCTGCGTGAGCCTGCGCTCGATGGCCTTGCGCTCAGGGATGCGGCCCAGGTAGTCGAAGGTCACCTTGTTCTGGGCCTCGACCCATGCGCGCGTGGCGGGTGCATGGTCGTCCTCGAGCGAACGGTACGGGTCGGGAACCGGCGTGCCGTGATAGTCGTCCACGATATTCGCGCGTGGCGAAGGAGGGTACTTGATGGGAGATTTGCCATCGTCCGCGCGCGCGGAAACGGGATCGATCAAGAGCCAGGCTCCCAGTGCGAACAGAAAGGGTCGAGGGATCATCACGTTCATCCGAGTAAGCGTTGATGGGCGCCAAAAGCGGGTGAGGCCCAGGGATTCTACGCTCGCCGGACTCAGATCGCCAGTCAAGCGCGTGAGCGGGCTCACCCGCGATCAAGGATCAGGGTGCGAAGCGTGCGAGCGCTGAGTTCGCTGCGCGGGTGAGCATGCCGTCGTCGTTGGAGCGCATGCTGGCGAGTGACGAATCGAACTTGCGCCCAGCCAGGTGGAGATAGAGCTCAGCGGCGGCCTGGTCGGATGGTCGGGCGGATCCGGTTTCGAGCTGGTGATCGAGCCGGGCCACGACGCAGCCGGAAGTAACAAGCGCGATCGCCATGTCGGCCAGCCGCTCCTGCACATACTGGCGATCGAGAATGGCCTCGCGATGCACGATGAGCGCGCGTTCGACCGCTGCGCCAAAGCGGGTGGTTCGCCGCGCAAGCGCGGCTGCGAACGGCTGGAGGGCGTGCGTGCGCACAGGGACCAGGGGCGCCTTCATGCTCCTTGAAAGCCGATCCTTGCCGAACGACCAGATCGCGCTGAGGGTGGTCGCGGGATTCTTGAGCCGGTCGTACGCGGCCTTGAAGCGCTCGCCGGTCTCGCGCGCGCCCACCAGCGCGATGAAGGCCTTCAGAACCTCGTTGGCGCCTTCGCCGATCGTGTTGATGCGGGCATCCCGCATCATACGTTCATATGGCTCGTTGTTGAAGTATCCCTGGCCGCCGTGCACCTGGAGCGTCTCGTAGACGCCTTGCCACACGGCGTCGGTCGAGAAGACCTTGAGAATCGCGGTTTCGAGCATGTAGTCCTCCTCGCCGCTGTCGATGAGGTGGGCTGTCTGGTAGGTGACGGCTTCCATGGCGTATGCATTGGCGGCGAGGACGGCGATTTTTTGCTTGATGAGCTCGAGCTCGGCGAGCGCGCGGCCGAACTGCCGCCGCTGTGCGGCGTGGCGGCATGCGGCTTCCAGGCAGGCCTTGGCGACTCCGGTGCAGCTTGCGCCAAAGGTGGTGCGGCCGAAATCGAGCACCGTGAGCGCGACCTTGAGCCCCTTGCCGTACGGGCCCAGGATGTTGGCGGCGGGCACGCGCATCTTGTGGAAGGCCAGCCTGGCGGTCGCGGTGCCGCGAATCCCCACCTTGGGCATGCGCGCTTCCACGATCTCGAACCCGGGCATGTCGGGCGTGACCAGGAAGGCCGTGATCCTGGACTCGCTCCCTTTGGGATCGGGCGTGCGTGCCATCACGGTGAGCACGTCCGCGATCGCTCCGTTGGTGATATAGCGCTTGGTGCCGGTGAGCAGAAACGCCTCGCCATCGGGAGTCGGCTCGGCGATGGTCTGGACGTTGCTGGCGTCGGAGCCGGCCTGTTCCTCGGTGAGCGCGAAGGCAGCGAGCTTCTCACCGCGTGCGAGCGGGGGGAGCCAGCGCGATTTTTGCTCGGGGGTGCCAAAGAGCACGAGCGCGCGGAGGCCGATGGAATGGTGCGCATTCACAAAAACAGCCGTTGATGCACACCGGGCGCCGATGACCTCCATGATCCGGCAATAACCCGATTGCGACAAACCGCGGCCGCCAAATTCCACCGGAGCCGCCATGCCCAGCACGCCGAGCGCTCCCAGGCCGTCGATCACCGCACGCGGAATATCGGCGTCGCGATCGATGGCCGCGGGATCGAGCTGCCGCTCCACGAACTGGCGGACCTGGTCCACAATCGGCTCGATCTGGGCGCGCTCGGCCGCGGTTGGCTCGGGATAGGGAAAAAGCGCCTGGCCGGGAAAATCCCCCTGAAAGAACGGGCGGGCGAAGCCCCCTCGCCGCGCAGGACCGCTGAAGAGCAGCTCCTCGGCCTGTTGCATCTGCCGGGCGCGAAGCTCAGCATCAGAAATCCGCCCGGCCTGATCATGGGATGACGCGGTCGCCGCCATGGGTGGCTCCTCTCGTCCGAGTTCGAGTTGTTCCCTCAGGCACAAAATCGCCTGCTCGCACTCTGGGAATTCTAGCCAGCCCGACCGTAAAAGACAGCGCAGGGCGAATTCGTCAATCGCTGGACCTGGGTTCTGCCGCCGTGGGCGTGGCCGGCGGACTGGGCTTGAGTCGCAGCGGGCCCGAGTCCTTGCCCAGCCAGTAGGCCATGGCGCCGCCGATCCCGGTCATGAGCAGAGTGACCGGTTTGAGTTGGGAGATATGTGTGCAAAAGTAAAGAAAACTTGTGTCGTTCTCGAACGGCCAGAAGCGCCATTCTGTATAAATTGCAAGAACGATGCCTGCCAGGCCGCAGGCGATGCCGCGTGCGGTGGATGGTTTGCCAGCCAGGAGGCCGCAACCGAGGCCGAGAAACGCACCAGGGACGACGAGACCGTAGAAATTCTGGTCGTACAACCAGCGGAACGTGTAGAATCCGAGCGCGCCGCCGAGAATCGCGCCGACGAGACCCCGCGAATGTGCGATCCAGGCGCGATTCATGCGTGCGGCTCCCAATCGAGAGGTTCCTGGCCAAACCCATTTTGATGATAGCCCGAGTACGAGGCGACAGCCATGTCACAATCGACCCCCAGCGCGGCGTGGCGTGTGGAAACGACTGCGCGTGGTGTGTCCACGCTCTGGTTTGACACGCCCGGCCGCGTTTCGAACGTGCTTGATCGGTCCGCGATCGAGGGCCTTGACGCGCGTCTTGCGGAGCTGGAAACCGCGTCCGATGTCGAAGGCGTCATCGTGCGGAGTGCCAAGGAGGCTGGGTTTTGCGTGGGATTCGATCACGCGGCGATTCTGGCGGCGGATGCGGCCGAGGTCCGTGCGCTCGCGGTTCGCGGTCGCGAGGTGCTCGATCGTCTGGCGGCGTTTCCCAGGCCGACCGCGGCGATTCTGCACGGCGATTGCCGGGGCGCGGGGCTTGAGCTCGCACTCGCCTGCCGCCGCAGGGTCGCCCTGGCGTCGAGCGAGTCGCTCCGGCTCGGCGCCAGCGACGTCTTGCTTGGTCTTGTGCCGGCCCTGGGGCTCATCGATCGGCTTGCTAGCCTGCTCGAGCCGCGTGATGCGCTCATGCTGCTCATGAGCGGGCGATCGGTTGGCTACTTGATGGCCAAATCGCTTGGGATCGTGGATCGGCTTGCCTCGCTGGAGAACGTGCAGGAGATCCACGAGCTGTTGAATCCGGAAGCCTCCGCTGCGCGTGTGCACCCGGCCGCGGAGTGGGAAACCGCGCTCGCGGATGCACGATCCGAGCTTGGCGGCGAGCCCTCAGCGCATCAGGAGGCCGAGCTCGAGATCCTTGAGGTCATGGCCACCTTCGCGGTGCAGGGCCCAGGCGCTGCGCGGGCAGCCGCGATTGAGTCGTTCGTCACCCTCGCCGCCCGGGCCGAAACCCGGCACGCCCTGGAATCCGCGCTCGCGCGCGGCGAAATCTGAGCAGGCCGCACACGCGGCTTCGCCCTTCCTGGCCACGCCCCGCACTCACGCGCAGACGCGTTCAGTCACGCGGGGCAAGGCCAACCAGTTCACCCTCGCCCATGATGTACCCGCGCTGGCCGTGCTGCGCCAGGTCGAGGCCCAGGTCTTCCTCATCGCTTCCAACTCGGAGGCCGAGCGTCCGATTGATCGCGAGCAGGATGACCCAGGTGACGAGCGTTGTGTAAACGATGACCGCGAGCGCGGCGATCGCCTGGGCGAAGAGAATGTCGGCGTTGCCCACCAGCAGCCCGCCCGGGGTGCCCGTGAGCTCCGCCGAGGCAAAGACGCCAAGCGCAAGGGCGCCGAAAAGTCCGCCGACGCCGTGCACACTGGCCACATCGAGCGAATCATCGAGCCCGAATCGCGCCTTCAGCATGATCGCGCCATGACAGAGCGGGCCGGCGACAAGCCCGATCGCGATCGCGGCCCAGGGCTCGACCCAGGCCGCGGCGGGAGTGATCGCCACCAGGCCCGCGACCGCCCCGGTGCAGGCGCCCAGGAGGGTGACCTTGCGCTTCTCGAAGAGCTCCAGAAGCGCGAAGCCGGCGATGCCCCCCGCGCCGGCCAGGATGGTTGAAACCGAGGCCACCGCCGCATGCGCGGCGACTCCACGCGACGCCCCGACCATCCAGCCGATCCAGCCAACCCACAGGAGACCCGTTCCCATCGCGGTCAGTGTCAGGTTGTGCGGGTGCAGGTCCTCGCTGTCGAGCCCCTTGCGCTTGCCCACGGCCAGCACGCAAACCACCGCCGCCGCCCCCGCGGTGAGATGGACCACGAAGCCGCCGGCGAAGTCCATGCCGCCGTGGCTGTTCACCCAGCCGTCGGGCGCCCAGACCCAGTGCGCAACCGGGGCATAGACCAGGGTATTCCAGGCAATGCAAAAAAGAACATAAGCGGAGAACTTCATGCGTTCCACGACCGCGCCTGAGATGATCGCGGGTGCGAGCGCGGCGGGGAGGAGCTCGAAGGCCATGAACACGCGGTGCGGGATCGTGGGCGCGAGGACGGGGTTGGGATCGAGCCCCACGCCGTGGAGAAACAGGTGCTTGTAGTTGCCCATGAGGCCGCCCCCGACGTCGTCTCCGAAGGCGAGCGTGTAGCCCACGATGACCCACTGGAGCGATGCCGCCGCAAGCGCGATGAAGCACTGCATCAGCACCGAGAGCACATTCTTCCGCCTGACCATGCCGCCGTAGAACAGCCCGAGCGCGGGAATGAGCAGCATTCCCAGGCTCACACCCATGACGACGACCACCGTGTCAGCGGGTCGGATGTTGGCCGGGGCGTCCATGAACGCAAGGAGGGGTTGAACGGGCGCGGAGAATGGGTGCATCGGGCGCTCCAGGAGGCGATCGCGCTGGAGGGCCAGCCGGTTTTGGCCCTCGGCTTCGCGACCAGAGCATCATAGTGGCGGAACGACCGTGATTCGAGCCCGGGCCGCGAGGAAGGCGCGGAATCTCACTTGCGGCGCTCGGGCTCCGGGCGGTTTTGCGGCGGCTCGACCGCGGTTCCGGGCACGGGCTGGCGCGGGTCCGTGGGCTCGCCCTGACCCTGCCTTGCCACCGGCCGGGGCCGTTCCGGCGTGTAGGGATAAAAGGGCGTGCGATCGAAGAAATTGCGCGGGCGGAGATCAAACCCGCTCCACATCACCAGGGCGGAGCCCTCCCAGGCGTCGTCCCATTCCCACATGCGAGGGGCTGAGCCGGGCTTGCCGTCCTCGTTCCGCGGCTCATGATGCACGGCGGAATTGCACCAGAGAACGACGTCGGTCGCCTCCACGATCTCCTGGTCGGCCACGATGTTGGGCAGATTGGCGAAGATGAATTCCAGCGGGCGCTCCGGGTGGGATCGGCTTACCCACAGGTCGTTGTGAGTGAACGGTTCGCTGTGCCGCGGCGAGCCGTAACGCAGCGGCATCAGATCGTAGCTGATGAACTGTCCGCGCGGGTTTTTGGCCTCGCTCTCAACCCGGATCATCGTGAATTCCCTGGGATTCCATTCCACGCCCCCCTCGAAGCCGCGGTTGAACGGCTCCTTCACGTCCTCAGCGCCAAGCCCGCGCACGTTCTCGATATGCCGCATCAGCATCGCCGAGTTCTTCTTGCCGTCGACAAGGTCGATATCGATCCGCCAGTGGGCGCTGTGGGTGTGCGCTTCCTGGCGATGGCCGGGCAGGTTTTGCCCGGTCGCGCCCACGCGAAAGGCGATTGTGCCGTCGTCATGGAAAGAATATGACATGATGTACATATAATTTCCCGCCTCAAGCGCGCCCCAGAGCACGAGCTCCTTGCCTCTGCGCACGCCATGGGCGTAATCCTTCCAGACGACGCCGCGATCTCGGACCTCCTTGACGACCGTGGCGTTGCTATCTCCCTGAAACGCGGGCAGGAGCGAACCGAATGCGCCCGTGTCTTCCGCCCGCACGGGGGCGAGCGGGAACGAGAAGCTCGTGAGGTCGTAATAGCGTATGAACGAAGATTGATGATAAGGCACGAAGAGCTCGGCGATGCGGGCGTCGTTCAGGACCTTGATCCAGCCTTCGTTGAGATCGCGTTTGAACCATGCGCCTGTGATGTAGAGTCCCTTGTGCAGGCCGCGGGCCACATGCACCTTCCAGGCGGTACCGCGGCGGGGCTCGACGCCGCCGGATTCATTTTCCAGGAATTCCGCCGTGACCTCCTGCGACGGGGGGTCGACCACGGGGGCCCGGAAGAAGCGCTGGGCGTGAACGGCGCTCGGAGACAGGGCGGCAAGGAGCGCGACTGCGGCAAAAAGGCTGCGGCGAGGCATGCGAGATCCTCTCCTGGATCAAGGCGTTCGAGCGCGGGGCGGACCGGGTTAATCGGCGGGGTCCTGGCTTGCCCTGGGCTTCAGCTCCGGCTCCAGATCGGGCGCCGGCGCGGGCACCCGGACCGTGCGGGTGGTCAGATCCACTTCAGGCCGGGGATAACTGAGCTCCCGCTTGCCCACGCGATAGGTCAGGTGGACGACCCTGTGCACGCGGGGGTCGTTTTCCAGGTTGTACTGGCTGAACTGGGGGTACGCGATGATCTGGTCGCCGAAGCGGTTGTAGAGCTTCTTGACCTCGGCGCTCCTGTCGCGTGCGAGAGCCTGGGCTTCGTCGAACTCGGCCTCGGAGAGCGGGGTGCGCAGGTGCTGGGCGGCCTGCACGTCCACGACCTTGCCGGTCGCCAGGTCGACGGTGGTAAAGACGGTGATATCGTCGAAGTAGCGGTACATGGTCACGACGGCGCGCGGACTGGGTTTGGGAGCGGGTCGGGGCGCGTCCTTCGAGCGGGGCGCCGTGGTTTTGGGAGCGTCGTTGGCCCCGGCCGCGGGCTGTGTGCGTTCGGGCGGCGGGGCCATGCGCTCCACCGCGACCACGTATTCACGGCGGTCGGCTTCAGGGCGTTCCGCGCCTTCGGTTTTCTTGCGGAGCTCCACCATCGTGCCCCGCGCGAACTTGATGGCGTCGGTCGTTTGCTGCGCGGTGAGCCCGGGCCTTGGCGGCGGCACCGCGGCATCCTGAGCAAGCCCAATGCCGGCGGCGGCCGCGAGCAGAGCGCTCGTCGCGCTTGCAATTCCAGCTTTGTGCAAAGCCTTCATTCAGGGCGTCTCGCGGGTTGGGGGTGGGAAAAGAAGAAATCGGCCGGGGGAGCCTGGTTCAAGCCGCCCCGGCCGATCTGGGACGAGCGAATCAAGGCTCCTGGACGTCCAGGTTGGCCTCGAGCACCTTGTTGATCCGGTGGCGGATTTCTTCCAGGTGCGCCCTGGTCACGTCGTCGATCGAGAGCCCGGGGGTATCGACGAGGTTGGCGATCCGGCCCGAGATTTCCTTGAGATGCAGCCGGGCGAGGGCCCGCGCATCGGCTGGAACCGAATTGCCGCCGCCGCGCATGATGACCAGGTAGCCATAGGCGTCGCCAAGGCCGCGTCCGCCGCTGCCCAGCACCATCACTGACAGCCTGCGCACGTATTCACGCTGCAGGTTGCGGCGGATGGTGGAAAGGGTGAATGGGGGCCGTTTGCCGTCCTTGCCCTTTGCGGGTGCGGCCACGTCGGACCAGCTGGCCTCGGTGAGCCCGCGGAAGACCTCGTCGATTCGCAAGGGATTGGTCGCGGGGTCGGCCTGGAGCTGCTGGTTCTGCAAGCGGGCCAGGGT
Source organism: Planctomycetales bacterium (assembly GCA_027451885.1). Lineage (GTDB taxonomy): Bacteria > Planctomycetota > Planctomycetia > Isosphaerales > Isosphaeraceae > JAKBAP01. Next base: position 28,746 of record DAIDHX010000277.1, on the reverse strand, counting down.
CGGGCCCGCCAGGCAGTGCGAGAGCACGATCTTCTGGATGCCCAGCACGCGTTCGAACAGGGAGATGTCGACCGCGGGGGAGGCGCTGAAGTTCACGCCCCAGTGCAGCCAGCGCTCCGCGCCCAGACGGCGGAGCAGGGCGGGAGAGAACTGGAACGATTTGTCGGAAAGGATGGTTTCCGAGAGGAAGTTCAGGCACTCGCGCTGCTTGGCGCCCGCGACGGGAACAATGGGGTCCCGCGCGCCCTTGTCGGCCTTGTGGTCGCGCGACACCGACTGGCCGCCGATGTACTGCGAAGCCAGCACCGCGCCGTCGCCCCACTGGTTGAGCAGGATGCCAAACGCGCTTCGGGCGCGGTTCCAGGACTCGCCGTCCTTCACAACCCGGGCGTCGAGCGTCTTGAGCAGCTCGGAGGCAAGCGCGATCCGCTCCTTGCCAAATTCGCAAGGGTCCGCGCCCAGGTCGAACCGGTTGACGTAGGGATCGTCGTTGAACGCCGCGTCCTCGTCGGTGGCATAAACCAGGTCGTGCTCGGGCGCACGCGAGGCGAGCTTCTTGAGCTCCGCCGCCTCGTCACCCATGATCGGTTTGTAGGCGTATTCGATTGCCCAGTAGTCGTAAGGGCCGATGGTGGTTGAATAATAATCCCCTTGCTTCTTGCCCCTGGGCGCGATGTTGACGGGGCTGTAATCCATCACGCTGCCCACCAGGCCCCTGGACCTTGTGATCGCGGTGTCGTTGAGCTGGTCGGCCGTGAGCATCGTGCTCGACTTGAAGTTATGCCTGAGGCCGAGCGAGTGGCCGACCTCGTGCATCGTGATGTGCTTGATGGCCTGGCCGATGAATTCCTCGGTGAGCTCGGCGGCGGGATCAGGCTTTTTGATCTCGGGCTTTTTGGCCTCGGGCTTCTTGTCGTCCTTGCCCTTTTCGCCCTTGGCCTTTTCATCCTTCTTGTCCGCCACGGCGGCCGAGTCGGCCAGCGCCATCGCCGCCAGCGCGAAATCGCGCTGCAGCCCCCCCTGGAACTGGCAGAAGCCGCGGGTGCCAAGCGCCATGTGGCGGGCCAGCGACCAGCTCATCAGGTTCTGGTCCGAGGGCACGGCCTCGAGCGTGGGCTTGCCGGACAGGGCCTCGATGCCTTCGATGCCCAGGAGCCCGCGTGCCCAGGGCTGGCCGTAACCCAGCTTTGCGGCGAGGATCGGGCTGAGGACCTCGCCAACCGCGATCGGCGTGGGCTGGGCGCCGGGGGCCGCGGTGTTGCCGATCAAGAGGGCGTATTCGCGCTTCCAGTACTGCACCATGCTGGCGTCGAAGATCACGTCGCCGTCGATCATCTCGCCGGTGAGCGGGTTCGCCCGCAGGCACGACATGGCATAGCTTTGCCCCGTGGTGATCCAGCGGAAGGTGCAGTAGTTTGTGTCCTCGGGATCGAAATCGTCGCGCCCGACCTCGGCCCAGCGCACGGCGATGGCATCCCGGAATCCGATCTTCTCGAACGCCTTGTTCCACTCCCGAATGCCGTCCTCGACGTAGGGCCGATATTCGATGGGAACCGTGTCCTCGACGTACCAGATGATCTGTTTCTTGGGTGGCGAGAGCCGGGACTGCGGGTTGGCCTTTTCGAGCCGCCAGCGGTTGATCTGGCGGACGAAGTTGGTGTCGGGGTCGTTCGAGCCGAAGTCCTTGCTGGCGCTCAAGAAGTGGCCGACGCGGTCGTCAGCCAGGCGGGGGTGGTAGCCTGGGTCTGGGGTGCGCATCAGGCTGTAGTGGATGACCACGGTGACGCCGCGTGCGTCGGCCACGATCTCCTGCCCGCCCATGCCGCGGCGGCCCGCGCCGGCGAACGTCGCCTCGACCTCGATCTCCATGTTATTGGGGAAGCCCTTGACCTTCGCCCATGAGCTGCGGCTCCGATCGAGCATGCCGATGCCAAGCTGGGCGAAATCGGTCAGGAAAATATCAGCGAAATCGACCACCGGCGCGCCCCCCTTCATCATGTTGATCGTGATGATCGGCAGGGCCATGAGCACTGAGTCGGTGTAATTCTGCTTGACCGCCTTGTCGAGCGAGGAGCCCGCGGGCGCCTTGTAGTGGATATTGCGGCGGATGACCTGAATCCGCTCGCCGACTCGCTTGAAGACGAGCACCATTTCCTCGTCGCCAATGGGGTTGCCCGCGCCCGCCAGGCCGCGCGCGATCATCATCGGCGCCAGGAAAGGGTGATTGAACTGATCGGGGCGGATCTCGGCGTAAAGGTGATCGGGCTTCTTGTAAAACGTGAAGAGCCCCTCGATCTTCTCGGTGTCCTTCGTGACCTCGTTGAAGTCGCGATAATTCCCCATGGCGCCGCCGCGCCTCATGCCCGCCGAGCGAGCGTTGACGATGACCGACTCATAATTGATCGGCGGATCGTGCGGCTCCTGAGCCGGCAGCTCAATCGCCATCAGTCCGACCACGAGCGCGGTTGCCGCGCCCGTACCGGTAAAACGTCTCATCGAATGTACTCCTCGCCGGACGGCGACACGCGTTCACGTTCGAGCGATGCGCAGCTTGGGTGGATGTCTCTCTCGTGCTCGTACCCGTACGGAACCGTACGGCCCGCACTCTAACCGGCCGCGAGGTTCACCGGACCGTCAGAGTCGGCAATCATTCCTTGCTATCATGCCCAAGGAAATCGCACCAGGCAAGTCGCTCCTGGGTCAAATGTCATGCGCGGGGGTAACTGCGCGTGAGGATGCGGTTGTTTGGGCCGGGTGCGCCTCACCTGCCGCCTGCCGCCATCCCGTTGGGGATCACCGCCTGCGCTGGGGATGCGCGCGGGCGTGAAGTCATTTGGATCAGCAGGTGCGAATCTCTCTATTTCGATCAAAACCGGGCGCGGCAGTCTCTCGCACGCACCTTGTGCTCAAGGTAAGATGACCGCGATGCTGGGATTTTGGGCCGATCCCACTCAAGAGATTCACGCGTCGAGAGCCAGTTGCCTCGGTTTGGCGACGTTGGATGACGCCGGAGACGACACACATGAGCGAAGTAGTGCGCGAAAGCGACAGGGGAATGGATCTGAGTCGAAGAGGATTTGTGGCGACCTCCCTCGCTGCTGGATTTGCCCTGGCTGCGCAGCCGATTTCGGCGGATACGATCACGACCGACTCGAAGGGGCTGGTTGCGGGCGAGTTCAAGCTGCCCACGAGCGACGGCGAGATCCCCGCCTACCGGGCCATGCCGGAGAAGGGTGGGCCGTTCCCGGTGGTTTTGGTGGTCCAGGAGATTTTCGGCGTTCACGAGCACATCAAGGACATCTGCCGCCGCTTTGCCAAGCTGGGTTGTCTGGCCGTGGCGCCTGAGCTTTATGCCCGCCAGGGAGACGTTTCGAAGCTGGAGAATTTTGGCGAGATCTTCAAGATCGTCTCGAAGGTGCCGGACGAGCAGGTGATGTCGGATCTCGACGCCGCGGTGGCCTGGGCCAAGGGGACGGGCAAGGCCGATGTGGCCCGGCTGGGGATCACGGGCTTCTGCTGGGGTGGGCGGATTGTGTGGCTCTACTCCGCGCACAACAAGAACCTGAAGGCCGGTGTGGCCTGGTACGGGCGGCTGGTGGGTGATTCTGACCCGCTTCACCCCAAGCATCCCATCGATCTTGTGAAGTCGGTGAATGCGCCGGTGCTGGGGCTCTATGGGGCGGAGGATCAGGGGATCCCAGTCGAGACCGTGGAGCGGATGAAAGAGGCGCTCAAGAAAGAAAGCAAGCCGTGCGAGATCGTGCTCTACCCCGAGACGCCGCACGCTTTCTTCGCTGATTATCGCCAGAGTTATCGCAAGGATCAGGCCGAGGACGGCTGGAAGCGGCTGCAGGAGTGGTTCAAGAAGAACGGCGTGTTGTAAGGCGGTGGTTCGATCGGGCCGGCGCTTGAGCCGGTACGGGCATGAGCGGGCGCTCGGATTGGCGGGCAGGCGCCGGGCTCTCGGCGGTGGGCGCCTTGGTGCTCGTCGTTGGCTACGCGATGGTGCGCACCCGGCAGGAACCGGGCGCGCCCGCGTTTCTGGAGCTCCCCGCGACCTATGCCGAACAGGCCAGGCGCCATGACGTCGAGGCCCGGCGGCAAGATGACCTGGGACTGCGCGCAGAGGCCGAGCAGACTCTCAAGGAATCCATCAACCTCTGGGCTCTCGTGCTGGCCAGCCAGCCTGGCAACATCGAGGCCAGGTTGAGCCTTGCCGATGCGCTTTTTTTGCAAGGGGATTGGGTTGCCCGGGCCGGCCGCTGGAATCAGGCGGAGCAGGTGCTCGATCGCGCCATCCGCTCGTGCCAGGCGGTACCGAACTCGGTGCGCGGCGACGAGCGCATGACCCGCAAATGCATTCAGGCGTTCGATCGTCACGGCTGGATCTACGCGAATCTCGGTCAGGTGGCGGATGCGTGCCGCGAGCGTGCGCGTGCCGCGGAAGCCGCGCGTGCGCTCGCCGTGGACTCCAGGCGCGAGGATCAGCTCTGGGTGCTCCGGCTCGAGCTCGACTGGGCGGAGGCGCTCATGGAGGCTGGCCGGCTGCCGGCAGCGGCCGGCGTGATCGACAGGGCGAACCGTCGACTGCCCCGTCTGGGCGATGAGTCTGCTTTCACCGAAAGCGAGCTCGAGCTTGCCGCGACCATCGCTGAGCACGCTGCTTTGCTTCAACCGCCTGGTCCAGAGGGCTCCGCGCATGCTCGAGAGCTGCTCGGGCTTGCACTTGGGCGCAGGCAGCGCAGGGTGGCGTTGCTCGAGCAAACCGAGGCCGGAAGCCGCGATCTCCGCCAGGGGATGCTTCTGGACGAGGCGCTCGCCCGCCTGGCGCGCCTGGAGCTCACGGTTGCTCGCAGTTTGTGCGCCGCACGCGCCTTCGCGGAGGCCCAGTCGCACGCCGAGCGGGCGCTCGCTCTGGATGCCCGCCGCGTTCGTCTTCACCCAGGCTCGCACGCCGCACGCGCGGACGAGGCCCTCGCACGCGTCGAGCGCGCGCGGATCGCCGCCGCGCAGGGCGACCGCAACAAGGCGGCGGAGCTGCTCATCCAGGGCGCAAACACGCTCGAAAACCTGCACCGCGACAATCGTATCGACGCACTCCTACGCGAGAATGCGAGCCTCGCACTCTGGGCGCTCTGCGACCTCGATCTTGCTCGCGGCGATCACGCGTCCGCCGCCCGGGATGTCACACGCTATCTTGCGCTCGAGACGCCTGGGTATGACGAGGCGCTCGAGAGTGCGCAGTTCCTCTGCCGGGCGATTGAGCTCGCCAGGCAAGATCATGCGCTTTCGGCCAGCGCTCGAGCGGCCGCCATCGATCGCTACAGTGCCGCGGCCCTGGCCGCGCTTCGAACCGCGGTGGACCGGGGGCTCCGAGACCGAGCGCTGCTGGCGACCACGCCGATCCTGAGCCCAATTCGAGCCACACGCCCGTTTCGTGAGCTGATGGAAACCCTCGAGCAGCTCAATGAGCCGTGAAACCCCTTTGAGCCGGGACGAGGTTTGCAAGGATCGGGAATGTTCACATCCGACCGCCGATCCGCGACTTCCATTCGCCAAGGTCCTCGGTCTTGCGGTACGGCCAGGTCGATCAGGTGCGTAACAAACAGCCAGATTGGGAAGCGGAAAGCGGTGATTGCATCTTAAGCGTTCCGTTGAATGAGGCGGGCCTGTGACGAAGCAATGGAATGACAGATGCGGATATGAAAACGCGCGAATTCAGGCGGGAGTGGTTCCGTGGGAGTTGGGCAGGCTTCTGGGGATTGTGCGATAATCTGGCGTGCGATCGCTCGGTTTTCGAATGAACGGTTTTTGCGAGGAGAAGGCGTGGCTGCGGCACAGTCAGGTGGCGAGAACGGTAGAAGGCGCGGCCCGAGTCGAGGGGGGCCGGGCGGGCGTGGACGGCCGCGGCCGCGGCCGCGCACGGGGCCGGGCAATCGCGGTCCGCGGAGCTCGATTGGCTTGCGGGAATACGCGCCGGGGTGTTTCGAGCTGATTCATCCCCGCGATGTGATGGAGGTCGAGCTCGATTACGAGGATGCGATCGAGCTCTGGAAGGCCGGCGATCCTGAGTCGGCCCGCGATGCGCTCCGGTATGTGCTTTCCGCCTCGCGAGACAATCTCTGGGTGCACTCCGCGCTCGGGGGAATCGCGCTCGAGAGCCGTGATTTCGCGCTCGCCCGCGGCCACTATGGATACGCGTTTGAGCTGGGTATCCGCGCGATTCCGCGGGGATTTCAGAGCCGTTTGCCCCGTGATCGGGCCGCGAACCGGCCTTTTTACGAGGCGCTCGAGGGGCTGGCGAAAAGCCTCGACGGGCTGGGAAAGAGCCAGGACGCCCAGGCGCTTCGGGCAGAGGGGCGGAGTCTTGAAACTGGCACGCCTCGGGCAGGTTCGGACCCGGGCGCTTCACCCGATGCCGGGCCGGTCTGAGGCGCCGTCGTCGCCGAACCCCATCGTTTTTCGACTTATGGTAATTTTCGGCCTTGCGACGTTTCCCCGATCGGGATAGAACCACCCCCGATCCTGAGACGCCGAGGCCGTGGTTTCGGCTGATTTTTCCGCGAGTTTCGCCATTGAATCGGGTCGAGAACGAGGCGGGGAGATCGGCCAGCACGAGTTCGGGCTCATGAGAATTCGACCGATCTCGGGCGGCGTGGAAATCCTCGCCCCCGCGAAGCTAAACCTGTTCCTGGAGGTCCGTGGTCGGAGACCTGACGGCTACCACGAGATCGAGACCTTGATGGTGACGTTGGATCTTTGCGACCGCTTGACCTTTGAGGATGACGCATCGGGCGAAATCCGCCTGACGTGCAACGAGCCGGCCTTGCCGGTCGGCGATGAGAACCTGGTTGTTCGAGCAGCCAAACGACTGAGAGCGGAGGCGGGTGGCCTTCGAGGGGCTCGCATCGTGCTTGAGAAGGCGATTCCGTCAGAGGCTGGGCTTGGGGGTGGATCGAGCGACGCGGCGGCGACGCTGGCGGGGCTTGAGCGTCTCTGGGGTCTGAGCGCTGGCGTGGAGGCGCTGGACGCGATTGCAGGGGTGATTGGAGCGGACGTTGCGTTCTTCCACCACGGTCCCGCGGCGATCTGCCGCGGCCGAGGCGAGAAGGTCGAGCCGGTTTCGGGATCGCCGACCTATCACTTCGTGCTCGTTCGTCCCCCATTTGGACTCAGCACTGCGCGGGTCTATCAACGCGTGCAATTGCCCGCGGTTCCCCGAGTCGTCGACGAGACGCTGGCGGGATTCGCATCGGGCGACGCCGAGCATCTGGGTCGTTGCTTGTTCAACCGGCTGCAACCCGCCGCGGAATCGCTGCGTCCCGAGCTCGCTCGGGTGCGCGACGCCCTCGGCAACCTCGCGCCCCAGGTGTGTGGCGCACTGCTTTGTGGCAGCGGCTCAACCTACTTTGGGCTCTGCCGCGACCAGACCGCGGCTCTTGAAGTCGCGGACCACCTCGAATCGCTCGGACTAGGATGGATCCGGGTCGCGACCTGCGGCTCCCCAGCAGAGAACGCCTCGTAAAGGAGTACCGACAGTGGAGATCACTGAAGTTCGCATCAAGCTCATGGAAGACGACTCGGGCAGCAACGAACGGTTGCAGGCCTTTTGCAGTATCACTTTCGACGACATGTTCGTCATCCGCGACCTCAAGATCATCGAGGGCGCAAAGGGCTTTTTCGTGGCCATGCCGTCGCGCAAGCTGACCGACCGCTGCCACAACTGCCGCACCAAGAACCACTTGCGGAGCCGCTTCTGCAACCAGTGCGGCTGCCGTCTCGATGAGAACCGCGCCCTGCGCGACGCCGACGGCCGGGCCAAGCTCCATGCCGACATCGCGCACCCCATCAACCAGATGTGCCGCGAGAAGATTCAGGCCGCCGTGCTCGCGTCGTATGGCGAGGAGCTCGAGCGTGCCAAGATGCCGGGTTATGTGTCGCGGTACGACGACTTCGACTCGGAAGACTTCGATGCGCCCCCCTACGAGAACCACGCCATGCCTTCCGTGGGCGCGGCGAACGAGCCTCCGCTCAGGCGCGGTCCGCTCCGTGGCCATTCGCAGCATTCACGCGGCAACCAGTCGGTCCTCCGCGGACCCCACGTCGCCGCACGCAAGGAAAGCGCTGAGACCGTGAGCGCTGACCATCACCATCATCACCACCATCGCGGCGATTCCCAGGGCTTTGGCAACGGCCTGTGATCGAATCCCAGATTCGTACCAGAGCGCAGCAGGCGACGTGATCCATTTTTTCAGCCACTGCAACCGGAGTTATTCTCGCTTGAGGCCGCTCTGACGTCGCGATCTTCGATCGAGCCCGCGTCCCGCACTCTCCCGGGACGCGGGCGACTCACCCCTGATCGGCACCACGAGCTTTCGAGCCTGCCCCATGGATCCGGCACCCGCCAATCCCCCCGCGCCTGCAACGCCCCCTGGTACCCGTTTCACGGCCCTGTCGCGCACGATCTTTCGCACCCTCCGTGTGGGCGGCGTGGCGTATCTCTGCGCAATGGCCCTGGTGTACTGGATCCAGGAGAAGCTGATCTTCCCGGGCGCGCTGTCGCAAGGTCGCCCAGACTGTGCGCCTCGCACGGGGCCGGGAATCGAGCGGCTCCAGCTCACCACGCCGGAGGGGGAACACGTGGCGGGAATCATGGCCCAGGCGCTTGATCGCGACGGCCGTGTGGATCCCGAGGCCGCGCGCAGCCCCACCATCCTCTACTTTTATGGCAACGGCATGTGCCTGGCCGACAGCGAGCCCCTCATCGACCGCTTCCGCCGGCTTGGCTTCAATGTGATCTCGGTCGACTATCTCGGCTATGGTGCGAGTTCCGGCAAGCCGTCCGAGCGCGGATGCCGTAGCGCAGCGCTCGCGGCCTACGACGAGATTGTGACCCGCCAAGGGGTCGATCCCAGCCGGCTCATCATCGTCGGCTGGTCGCTGGGGGGCGCAGTGGCGATCGACCTTGCCTCGCGCAAGCCCGCGGCCGCCGTCGCCGTCTTTTCCAGCTTCACCAGCATGGCTGAGATGAGCAGGCTCCGGATGCCAATCTTTCCGGTCTCGATGCTGCTTCGGCATCCCTTCGATAGCATTGGCAAAATCCGCTCGATTCAGGCACCCTTTTTGATCGGGCATGGACGGCAGGACAGCGTGGTGCCGTTTGCAATGGGGCCTCGGCTCGCCCAGGCTGCGGCTGGGCACGTCGAAACCCTCTGGATCGAGGAAGCCGACCACAACGACTTCTTTGACTTCGCAGGCGCAAGGCTCGACCAGGCGCTCGATCGGCTCGTTGTGCGTTCCCAGGCTCATTAAATCACCGGCGTACCCAAGCGCTCCAAAACCTCCCCCGCGATTCCATATCCGATCACTTTCGGTAAAGGAATCGCCCGATTCTCATCGTTTTTCTCACTCCTGCTGCCCGCATAACCGATAAAACCGCCAGGGTCACCCATCTCTCCGGTCCGTGGCTGTGCGTGGGGGCAGGCTCAATGGCTGCGAGGATCCTCCGTCTCGGGATCTGCGTCCTGGGCCTTGTTGGCTTTCAGGCAACGAGTTACGGCCAGGGGCTGCTGGTTCCAAGTGCTGGGCCGATCAATAGCGCGATGGCGGGCGCGTCGACCGCGGCACCGATCGATTTTGGCGGGAGTTACTGGAATCCCGCAATTCTGAGCGGCCTCGATCGCCAGGAGGTTCTCCTGGGCACGGCCCTCGCATTTCCGAGCATGCATCTCCAAAGCGCAGTGCCCGCGGGGGCGATCGGGGGGCTGTTGCCGCCCACCAACCGTTATGGCGAGTCGAGGAGCGATAACGGAGTCTTGCCCGGGCTTGCCTCGGGCTTTTCGTTTCGTCTCGCCGATGACTCGCCGCTCACGCTCGGCCTGGGTGTCTTTGGCCTGGCTGCCGGCGGCGTGAATTTCCCCGGCAGTTATAACACGCCAATCTTAACACCCAGGCAGCCGCCAAATTATCTGGGCTTCGGGCCGATCTACTCCAATCTATCGATCCTTGCCATCAACCCCATGGCCTCGCTCAAGGCCACCGACAAGCTCGCGATCGCCGCCGGGCCGGTCATCACCGCGGGAAACACGAGCTTCAACCCGGCGTTCTTTGCCCCGGGACCAAAGGACGCGCTGGGTTTGCCCACCTTCCCCTCGGCCACCAACTCCCGGCCTTACTGGGGTGCGGGCTTCCAGGTCGGCTTGCTCTACGAGATCAACGACAACTGGAACTTCGGCTTCTCCTACAAAAGCCCCGTCTGGCAGGAGCGCTGGTCGTATAACGCAAGCACACCCAACCTTTCGCCCCGCACGATCGGCTTGCAGGCCAGCTTGCCGCAGATCTTCTCCTGGGGGCTAGCCTACAAGGGATTTGCCCGCACTCTGATCGATGTGGATCTGCGCTACATCGACTACGCGGACTCGCAGCTTTTCGGCCAGCGCATCGTGGATGGGGGGCTGGGCTGGCAGAGCGTCTTCGCCGTCGCGGTGGGAGCGCAGTATCAGGCAACCGACCGGTTCACGATCCGCGGCGGCTACCTCTACAACACCAACCCGATCCGCGACGTGACGACGCTCTTCAACGTCCAGGCGCCTGGCATCATCACCAACACGCTTTCGCTGGGTGCATCGTATCAGGTGACGGAGGACGTGACGGCCTCGCTGACCTGGGTTCACGGCTTCCGGAATTCGATCCAGGGTCCGATCTTGCAGGAGCCTTTTTCCTCGGTGCGGCTCGATGCGCAGCTTGATTCGCTCTGGGCCGGGGTGAACATCAAGTTCGGCGGATCACGCAAGCGGGCGCTTGAATCGACCTCGAGCCCAGAGACGGCGATCCGCCTGCCGGCGGGCGAGACTCTGCCGATCCCGCCGCCGCGTGACGGCGAGTCGGTCTCGGCCGATCTCCCCGCGAACCCCGTCATCGATCGCGTGGCTGACGAAGTCACTTCCGTTCCACGACAACCTTCTTGATCGCGCCTGTGAAGCGGTTGTCGTCTTCCTTGTAGTCGGTCGTCACTGGTGTGGCGGCATCGACGCCGACATCCGCCCCCTCATCCGCGGAGTACATGAAGCCCTGGGTGCGCTCGATCCGGCCCTCGGCCGCCTTTTGGCCGTTCACGAAGAGGGCCGCTCGCCCGCCCGAACCCGGCTTGTTCGAGTCGGGCTCGAATTCAAAGCGCAAGGTCGCGGGACCGGCCGGCAAGGCGCGATCGGCCGCGATTGTGTATCGCTCCAGACCCAGGAAATTATAGGTATAGCGGGGTTTGCTCTCCTTGAAATACAGGCTCCAGCCGCCGAATCGGCCGGCCTGGCAAAGCACGACGCCGTTTGCGCCCTGGCTGGGGATTTCGACCTCGGCTGTGATCGAGTGAGCCCGGTTCTTGAGGTCGATGAAGGCGTTTTCGCTCATGCCGGTCATGCCCTGGTAGAGCGTGAGCGTGTTCCGCCCGGCCATGAGATCGGGCCGGCCGGCCATCGTTGAGTTGATTCGCTCCAGGGTGCGGTCGTCGAGCGGCAGCACGTGAAATCGTACCGCTTCCTTGAGGAAGAGCGCCTGCAATTCCTTGAGCTTTTCCGGCTCTGCCGCGGCGAGATCGTGCGCAAGGCTGAAATCGCCGCGGGTGTTGTAAAGCTCCCATTGGTCGAGCGCGAGCCGGGTGCGCGGCGCGTATTCCCAGGGGGCGCGATGAACCGTGCCGGCCAGCCAGCCGTCATGATAGATCGCGCGATTGCAAAAAATCTCGAAATACTGGGTCGTGTGCCGATCACGCGCCTGGGCGTCGTTGAAGCTGTAGACGAAGCTCACCCCCTCGATCGGCCGCTGCGGCGTGCCGTTCACCGAGCGCGGTTCAGGCAGCCCGGCCGCTTCCAGAATCGTGGGGGCGACGTCAATCACATGGTGCCATTGCGCGCGGATCTCTCCCTTCGATCGGATCCCCTTCGGCCAGTGCACCACCAGGCCGTTGCGCGTGCCGCCATAATTCGACGCCACCTGCTTGGTCCAGGTAAACGGCGTGTCCCCCGCCACCGCCCATCCCGCCGCGTAATGCCCGTACGATTCCGGTCCGCCCAGCTCATCATAATGCGTGAGAATATCTGCAACCTTCTCTGGGACGTTGTTGAAGTACGTCATCTCGTTGAAGAGTCCGTTCGGTCCCCCTTCCGCGCTTGCGCCGTTGTCTCCCAGAATGTAGAAGACAAGCGTGTTTTCGAGCTGGCCCAGGTCGTCGATGGCCTGGATCAAGCGCCCGGCCTCGTGGTCGGCGAATTCGCCGTACGCCGCGAAGACCTCCATCTGGTGCGCGAAGAGCTTCTTTTCGTCGGCCGACAGCGTGTCCCAGTCCTTGATCGCGGCCGGTTTGCGCGCGAGCTTCGTTCCTGGCGGCACGACGCCCTGCGCCTGCTGCCGCGCCAGCGTTTCTTCGCGAAGCTTATCCCAGCCCTGGTCAAACTTGCCGGCGTAGTGCTTGATCCATTCCCTGGGAACGTGGTGAGGCGCGTGGGTTGCCCCCGGGGCGTAATAGAGGAAAAACGGCTTCTGGGGGGTAAGCGATTTGAGCGCCTTGGTCCAGCCGATGGCCCTGTCCGTCATGTCGGTCAGGAAGTGATAATTGGGCTTCCTGGGTGGCTCGACCGGGTTCAGGCCCTCATAGAGCGTGGGCGCCCACTGGTTCGCCTCGCCGCCCAGGAAACCGTAGAACATGTCGAAGCCGGAGCGGGTGGGCCAGCGGTTCGTGGGCCCCGAGACGCTCACCTCCCATGCCGCCGTCTCGTGCGACTTGCCGAACGCCGCGGTGGCGTAGCCGTTTAGCCGCAGCATCTCCGCCAGCGGAGCCACGTTGTCAGGCCGCTGGCCGGTCTGGCCTGGAAACGCCGTGGCGGTTTCGGTGATCGATCCCATGTTGCAGACATGATGATTGCGTCCTGTGAGCAACGCGGCACGCGTTGGTGAGCAAAGCGCAGTCGTGTGAAACTGGTTGTACCTGAGACCGCCTTTGGCCAGCCGCTCGGCGTGCGGCATGTGGATGGGGCCGCCGAATGCGCTTGACTGGCCGAACCCCATGTCGTCGATCAGGATCACGACCACATTGGGTGCGCTCGGGGGCGGCTTGACCTCGAATCGAGCGGGGGGCTTCACGTTGCGGGCGTCGAGCTCGGTGATCGCGGGCGTGGGCGGCTCGGGAATCGGCAGCACGCTGCGGTCGAGCGCGGATGGACCGTCAGCCTCGGTCCCCGCGCGCGCCTGCTCAATCGAGCGGTCCGAGCCCGCCAGGAATCCCAGAATCGCCGCGAGAACAACAAGAGGCAATGCGCCCAGGGTAACGCGCGTGGTCATGAGCGAATCCTGACGGAAGTGCGGGAGAGGGTTCCACGGACCGCGAGTCGCGAACAGGAGGCCCGGGCAAGAGTGGTTTCTTGCGGTTGAGATTGTACACGAACGTTTCGGGAAATGCTGGAGTCTGTTTGCCAGCCAGCGCGGGCGGATCAGGCCAGGGCGGCCACAGCGCCCTGGAAGATCAGGAGCCCGGCGGGTGCGTGCCGCGCGCGGGTCCAGCGCGGGTGGTGCCAGGATTCGACAAAGCGCTCGGGATGGGGCATGAGACCGAAGATCCGTCCACTGGGATCGCAGACGCCCGCCGTGCCCTGGGGCGATCCGTTGGGATTGGCGGGGTATCGTTCGGTCGGCCGGCCGGCTTCATCGGCATATTGGAGCACGACCTGCCCCGCGTGGTCGAGCTGGTTTTTGTGCTCGGTGAGAAAGCAACCCTCGCCGTGCGAGACGGGGAGCTCAATCGGCTCCGCGAAGGTCACGAAGGGGCTTTTGCCGGGCAGCGGCGCAAGCGTGACCCAGCGCGCTTCGAAGCGCCCGGATTCATTATGGGCGAGCGTCGCCGTGACGGGCGGATCACCGCCGGGCAACAGCCCCGACCGCACCAGGACCTGAAAGCCGTTGCAGATGCCGATCACAAGCCCGCCCTGATCGTGGAATGCGCGCATTTGATCGCCCAGCGCACGCCCCAGCTTCGAAGCCAGCACCCGCCCCGCGCCCAGGTCGTCGCCGTAGGAAAAACCCCCAGGCAGGGTGAGGATCTGGTACTCCCGCAGCATGCGTGGAGCCTCAATCAGGCGGTTGACATGGATCGTCTCGGCCCGCGCGCCCGCTTTCTCCCAGGCGTGGACCGTCTCCTCGTCGCAATTCGTTCCGGGAGCTCGCAAGACGACGACGCGCGGTCCAGGCATATCCAGCTCTCAAAGGGGTCGTGGGCGATGGTCCGATGCGCTCGCGCGGCTCACTGGAAGGTGCCGTCGCTCGAGCCGTATTGCGAAGAGTAGTCGCTCTCCGACCGATACGCCAGGTTTCGTCTCAGAAGCTCCGATTCGTAGACCTGCACCACGAAGTCGGCCGCAATCTTGAGCCGGGACGATGTTCCCTTGGTGGGGAAATCAGCGGGCGAGCCGCGGCGGAACTCGGTCACGCCCACGTGCTTCGACTGGCTCTTCACGTAATTGATGCCCGGAATGCCGTCGGCGTCGCCGGAAATCAAAAGTGCAATGTCGTAGGTGTCCTGGAGCGCTACCATGTCGACGGCGAGACTCGTGTCGAGCCCCTTCTCGTTGACGGTGTAGTGCAGCAGGTCGACTTTCCAGTGGCCTTCCTGGCGGATCTCGACAAAGTCCGTCGCCGCCTGCACGCCGTGATAGAACCGCTTCTTGCGCTCGAGCGCCCTCCGCTTGCCTTCATACCAGTCCCGCGTCTCGGAAAAGCAAAGGTTCCAGGCCTCGTCGAGCCGCCGCTCGAGCGCCAGGTCCGGCATCCGCCGGCTCGCCCCTTCCAGATACGAGTCGCGCAGCCGCGGATTCATCTCGAACCGGGACCGGAGCCGGGCCTCCGCCTTGGGGTCGTTCAGATCCCATTCATCCATCTTGCCAACAACATACCAGTAAATTCGCGAATGCTGGGCCGTCGGCCAGCGCGCTCCTTCCGCGAACGTTCGGCCCCAGTAATGCACGCTCTGTTCAAAGGTGTGGCGATAAAACGAGCCGTAATCGTCGACGCGGAGGTTCAAGTGCTTGAGCACCCCGTCCAGATTCGATCCGTCGACGAAGGTCACGAAACGAAGCATGTTCGAGTCCTTGGCGGTTCTGGGTTTGTTTCGGGAAAGCATGGACCGTTTCTCTTTTTTAGAGCCTTGGCGCGGTTTAGCGCCAGTCCAGGGTCCGTTTCCAGGAATACGCGAGCTCATCGAGCGGGGCGTCGACGACAGTCCTTCGGTCGAGGCCGGTGATGGTCAATCGAGGGCCTTCGTCGCGGCTGTGAGGAGGTGCGACGACGCCAATCGGAGCGAACACGCATCTGCCCAGGATCTCGCCGATCCGAGGGAGATCCACAGGGCGGCATTCGATCAGGAATCGCGAGGGGGATTCCGAGAAGAGAACGCGGAAGCTTGAGTTCACATCGGCCGCGCGGGGCACGCGCTCGAGCTCGATCGAGGCGCCCAGGCCGCCGGCCATGGCCATCTCCGCAACGGCCGCGGCAAGCCCCCCCTCGCTGAGGTCGTGGCAGCTTTGCACAAGTTGCTGGCGGATCGCCTTGTGCAACTTCTGGAAGGTGGCGCACGCGGACTGGGGCTCAACCCGCGGCACGCGCCCGCCTTCGAGCCCGTACGCGGCGGCGTGGATCGAGCCGCCAAGCTCGTTGCGCGACAGCCCAATGATCGCAAGCGTGTTGCCGGGGGACTTCAAATCCATGGTGACGCATTGCCGGACGTCGGGCACGATGCCCATCGCGCTGATGAGCAGCGTGTGCGGGATCGACAGCCGCTTCCCCTCGTGCGCGTAGACGTTGTTCAGGCTGTCCTTGCCGGAGATGAACGGCGCGCGGAATTCGAGCGAAAGGTCATGGCACGCCCGCGCGGCGAGCACAATCGCTCCCAGGGCGTCGGGATCGTCCACGTCTCCCCAGCAAAAATTATCGAGCAGCGCAATCTGGCTGGGATCCGCGCCCACCGCCACGCAGTTGCGGATCGCCTCGTCGATCACGCACGCGGCCATGGCGTAAGGATCGAGCCTGCCATACCGCGGGTTGAGCCCGCAGGCGACAGCCAGGCCGCGGGTGCTGCCGCGCACCGGGGTCACCACCGCGGCGTCTCCCGGCCCGTCAGCACGCACCCCCACGAGCGGCTTCACCACCGTACGTCCCTGAACCTCGTGATCGTACTGGCGGATGATCCACTCCTTCGAGCAGACGTCCCCATGGGCCAGGATCGCGTGCAGGTCGGCCGTGAAATCGGCCCTGGCCGGCTCGGGGTAGGGCGTCTCCTCGCGTGCGCTGTGCCGCGCCTGCCGCACGACGCGGGGCCGGCCGTCGTGCAGGAAATCCATCTCGAGCTCACCGACCAGATGCCCTTCAAAATAAAGCCGGAGCCAGCCCGTGGGCTCGAAGGTGCCCAGGCACGCGGCTTCCACGTCCTCACGCGCGCAAAGCTCTTTGAGCTCCGGCCAGGCCGCGGGCGGCACGGCGAGAACCATGCGCTCCTGCGCCTCCGAGATCCAGATCTCGGTGTAGGAGAGCCCCTGATACTTGAGCGGCGCACGCTCGAGATGCACCTCCGCGCCAAGATCCGCACCCATCTCGCCGACCGCCGAGCTGAACCCCCCCGCGCCGCAGTCGGTGATCGCGTGGAACAGCCCCCGATCCCGCGCCTGGAGCACCACGTCGAGCAGCTTCTTCTCGGCAATGGCATGGCCAATCTGCACAGCGCCGCCGGAAAGCGCGTCGCTTTCCGACGTGAGCTCCGCCGAACTGAACGTCGCCCCATGGATGCCGTCGCGGCCGGTGCGCCCGCCCAGCGCCACGATCAGGTCGCCAGGCTCGACCCGCTTCTCGGCCGCACCCCGCGGCAACAACCCCACCGAGCCGCAAAAGACCAGCGGATTGGCCAGATAACCCGGATCCACCGCCACCGCGCCATTCACCGTGGGCACGCCCATGCGGTTGCCGTAATCCCGCACGCCCGCCACCACCCCCTTCAAGACACGCTTGGGATGGAGCACCCCACGCGGCAGCGACTCAAACGCGATCTCAAACGGCCCCGTGCAGAAAACGTCGGTGTCGCAAATCGGCCGGGCGCCCAGCCCCGTGCCCAGAATGTCACGCAGCACGCCCCCAAGCCCCGTGTTCGACCCGCCGTACGGATCAATCGCAGACGGATGATTATGTGTTTCCACCTTGAAGCAAACGTCGAACCCATCGTCGAAACGGATCACGCCGGCGTTGTCGCGAAACACGCTCACCAGCCAGTCGAGCGATAGCTCCTGCGTGGCCTTGAAGATCGTGGTCCTGAGCAGATCGTCGATCACAGCCCCCTCAAACGCGATCCGCCCCTTGAGCGTCTTGTGCGAACAGTGCTCGCTCCAGGTCTGGGCGAGCGTCTCGAGCTCGACGTCGCTGGGCTCGCGCCCGCGTTCCACGAAATGGCGAGCAATGGTGCGCATCTCGTCCAGCGTGAGCGACAGCCCCCCTTCGCGCGATATCCCAAGGAGAGAGGCGTCATCGAGTCCGCGGATGGGCACAAGAACCTTGCGGAAGCTGTAGGCTTGGCCGTCGCCCAGCCCCGCGAACGGGATCGCACCCTCGATTGCTTGCTCCACGGCGTCGTTGTGCAGCACCAGGTCGATGAGCCGGGGCAGAAGCGCGGGAGGGCCCTCGATCCGGTGAGTGCGGATCGATCGCACCCGCGCGGCCGGGAGCCCCATCTCGTGCAGCAGCTCAGCCGCCGATTCCCCCTCGGGATCGGTGACGCCTGGCTTGGGCAGCACATGGACGATGGCGCCCGGACCGTTCCAGGGCGCCTGGGCCGGGCGCACCTCGAGCGTTTCCACAACCGGATCCAGAAACGCACTTCGGGCCAGCGGCTCCAGCGTCGCGCGATCCGTGCTCGTCTCCACCAGAAAGCCCCGGCCAGCCGCAATGGACCAGCCAGCGCCCAGGCCGGCAAGCTCGGCCTCGTGCGCGGCCTTGCGCCCCAGAAGATCCGTGCAGCCCGAACGGGGAGTGATATAAAGGTGCCAGATCATCGTGTTGTGTTAAAAAAGGGACCACAATAGGCAACATAATCATCCGGGCCGCGGCGGCCAGGGGATGGTTTTCCGTTTGGTTCGGGCGTTCAAATTTGGTAACGGGAAGAAATCGGATCTCAAAAACGGTCGTACGTCACGGTCAGCGGGCTTGTTCGGAGTTCGTTGCCTGAGGGGTGGCATGGAGCGCGTCGTAGCGGATGCGCCTTTCCCTGGCACGCTCCCAGCATTCGCGAATTGCGTCCTCGTCGTCAGTCATGAGTGCGAATTTGACGGCGTCGAGCTGTTCCTGCATCTGGCCGATGGCCTTGAGCAAGGGGCCGCGGTTTTCACGAAAAATGGCGGTCCAGAGCGCGGAGTCGGCGGCGGCGACGCGGGTGCCGTCGCGATAAGCGCCGGCGGCGAGTGCGAGCCAGTCGCCGGGAACGGCCGCGGCGAGCGCGGAGGCCGCGGCATGGGGCAGGTGGCTCGTGTACGCCAGAATCTCGTCGTGCTCCACGGCGTCCATCTCGTGCACGCGGCAGCCGAGCCGCGACCAGAACGAGGCCGCCCGGGCAACCTGCGCGTGCGAAACGGAGGCCGAGGGGGTGAGCACGCACGCGCGGTTTTCGAAGAGATCGGCCCGGGCGTGATCCGCGCCGCTACGCTCCGAGCCCGTGATTGGATGAGCACCCACAAATAACGAGCGAGCCCGCGGATGGCGCTCGGCCTCTTCCACAATCCTGCGCTTCACGCTGCCAACGTCCGTCACAAGCGCGGTCTCAGGGCAGGCTTCCGCGGCGGCAAGCGCCGTCTCCGTGAGGCGATCGACCGGCGTGCAGACGACGACCACGTCGGCCCGGGCGACGCCTTCCGGGAGACTGGTCGTCCCCCGATCGATCGCACCGCGACGTTCCGCCCGCTCGAGTATGTCTCGATCGCGCCCCACGCCCACGACCTCCCGCGCCAGACCGCGCATTTTGAGCGCAAGCCCAACCGATCCACCGATCAGCCCGACCCCGATCACGGCCACAACGCCAGGCTCTGCTTGTACCTCGACCCTCGCCGGCATCCAGGACGCCCTCGCCGAGGAAACCGAACCGACTTCGTCGCGGCCGATTCTCGAACACGACCTTCAAGCGATCTTAATCAAACATCTTCCTCTTGACGAGACCCGCCTCCGACAAAACCGGTCGCCGGCGCCAGCCGCCATGGCAGGCCGCGATCAGCGTCGCCCGGGCGCGCGTGCCCCGCGCTGGCTAGCTTGAGCTCGAGGCGAACGGGCGCAGCGCCTCGGCCATTTGCAGCGCGGTCCTGTACCGATCCTTCGGTTGCTTGGCCATGGCCTTCAGGAGCACGCGCTCAAAGCCCTCAGGCGCGTCGGGCCGAAGCGCGCGCAGCGGCAGCGGCGGGTTTTGCAGGATCGCGTCGAGCGCCTCGCTCCGGATCGCGCCGTCAAATCCCAGGTAGGGATAACGGTTCGTGAGCAGATAGAAGAGCGTGACCGCCGCGCTATAGATATCGGAAGGCGCGCGGACGTCGCTGTACTGGCGGATCTGGTCGGGGGAGATGAAGCCGATCGACCCGCCCAGATCCCCCTCGCGTGTGAATGTGGTGAGCCCCTCGGTCCCTTCGAAGCTCTTGGCCAGCCCGAAGTCGGAGAGCTTCACCCGGGGCCGGTGCACGGGACCCATCACAAGCAGATTCGTCGGCTTGACGTCGCGATGCACATATCCCTTGCCGTGGGCGTAATCGAGCGCGGAGAGCAGGTGGCGGCCGATCTGAGCCGCGCTCGAAATCGGCAGCGGGCGATCGAGCCCCTTGACCCACTCGAGCGCGTTCTTGCCGTCCACATATTCCATCACGAGGTGGAATTCCCCCTCAATCTTGTACATCTCGTAGAACGTGACGATGCTCGGGTGGCACTCGCCGTTCGGCATGAGCAGGTCGCGCATGATCTCGATTTCGCGCGCGAAGAACGCCTCCGCCTTGTCGCCCAGGGGCGTGGCCGGGCTGATCATCTTGATGGCGATCGGCCGACCGATCGAAAGCTGCCGCCCCTTGTAGACCTGGCCCATGCCGCCGCCGCCGATCCAGCTTTCGATCAGGATATCGACCTTGGTCTTGGGGAATTCCAGGCGGCGATGCTCGCACTCCTGGCACAACTGGTAAGGATTGCAGGTGCTCTCGGTGCCGTGGTCGAGCTCTGAGTTCAGGTTGAGCCGGGGGATGCGCCCGCCGCACCCCGCGCAGATCAGAAATGCCTTGCGTTCCTCGGAATCCGCGCTGAAATGAACCAGGAAGCTGCTATCGCCGGCGGAGATGACGTCTCCTTCGCGGAGCAAAACCCGCTCCACGCGCAGGCCGTTGACCTTGGTGCCGTTGGTGCTCCCCAGATCCACCAGATGGCAAAACGGCGGCGCGTGCTCAATCTGAAAATGCTCGCGGGACAGGAGCAGGTCGCGGCTCATTGAGAACTGGACGCGCGACGATCGACCGACCAGGAACGACTCCGGCCGATCCGTTGCATATTCCTGTCCAAGATGGGGGCCTGACGTGACCCGGAGCAACACCGGCATCCACGGCGACTCCAACGTCCTCGATCTTTCCACTTCTTTTCTACTCAAAACGTTGCGTGGAGAAAACCCTCGGCGGCCGTTTGAGCCTGGCCGCGGTTCGGCGAGCCAGGCTCCGCGATCGGGTTTCCTAGCGTGATTCGGCGATCTCCCGCACCTTGCGCAGGTCGACCTTGCCCGTGGCCGTGACCGGGATGGCGTCGACCTGGATAAAGTCGCCCGCGTTCGGGATCCACACCCTGGGAATCGCATTCTCGCCCAGTTTTCGGACAATCTCAGCCGGGGAGATCCCCAGATCCTGATGCACCACCCGCAGCCGCTCGCCTTGCCTGGAATCAGGGATGCCGGTGACGACCAGGAGCGCCTCGTCGATCCCCGCCGCCTGGGCGATCGCCGCCTCAAGCCCCAGGTGCGGCACCATCTCGCCGCCGACCTTCGAAAACCGGCTCACGCGATCGGTGATCACCAGAAAGCCGTCGTCATCGAGCCGGCCCAGATCCCCCGTGACATACCAGCCGTCGCGGACCACGCTCGCCGTCGCCTCGGGCCGGTTGAGGTAGCCCACCATCACCTGCGGGCCCTTGACGCAGATCATCCCGACCGCCCCCGGCGGCAAGTCCGCCCCCGTGTCGGGGTCGATCGTCTTGATCGCCGTGCCCGGAACCGGCCGACCAACCGTGCCCGGCCGATTGCCAGCGACCGTGCGCCCATCCCTGGTTACAACTTCCTGCGGCACATTCACCGAGACCACCGGCGAAAGCTCGGTGCAGCCGTAACCCTCGAGCGGATCGATCAAAAGCGTTCGTCGAATCTCCACCGCCAGGTCCGGCTTGAGCTTCTCCGCGCCCAAAATCAGGTGCGTGACCGACCGCAACTGCGCTGGGTCGCAGCTCCTGGTGTACAGCCGGGCGAATGTGGGGCTCGCCGCCAGCAAAGTCACCTTGTGCTCCTCGCACAGCCGGCCGATCAGCTTGGCGTCAAGCGGGCTCAGGTGAAAGACCACCTTCTTGCCCAGGCAAAGCGCCGTCCAGATCGTGACCGTGAACCCGAACGAGTGGAAGAACGGCAAGATGCCGAGCAACACTTCATCCGGCTTGAGCTTCACCTGCGTCTCGATCTGGAGCACGTTCGCCAGGATGTTCCGGTGCGAGAGAATCACCCCCTTGGGATCACCCGTCGAGCCCGAGGTGAAGATGATCGTCGCCTCCGAGCACGGCCCGGCCGGCCCCGCGCCCAGGTAGAGCTTGCGCACCAGCCACAGAGGCGCGAACCGCGCGGCAAACGCACCCGCCAGCCTGTCCGCCAGCGTCACCTGGGCGGGCAAATCCTCGAGCAAGATCACCTTCCCCCGGGGCGTGATCCCAAAGCGCTCGAGCACCCTGGCCGAGGTCACGGTGGTGGTGATCTCCGCCTGGTGGATCGAGGCGTCGACGAGCGTCTGGCTGGCGGAGTAATTCAGATTGACGGGCGTCTTCCCCAGAAACGCCACGGCCAGGTTGGCGATCGCCGCGGGGGCGGTCGGCGGCACCATGAGTCCGATCCGCTCGCCCGGGCCCAGGATTCGCTTGAATAACCGCGCCAGCACCAACGCCCGCGTGAGCGCCTGGCCGTACGTGAGCTTCGCCT
Source organism: Planctomycetales bacterium (assembly GCA_027451885.1). Taxonomy (GTDB): domain Bacteria; phylum Planctomycetota; class Planctomycetia; order Isosphaerales; family Isosphaeraceae; genus JAKBAP01. The sequence continues at coordinate 6,491 of DAIDHX010000277.1, read as the reverse complement.
TCGAACTATCGCAGATGGCAACCCTGTCCCACGCGCCTCGGGCCGTCTCGAGGAACGCCGCCGGCAGCGAGACCCACGCCTTCGGAAACGGCGGCAGCGGCCGCTCGGCATGGTAGGGAGAGTTCGCGGGTTCACTTTCGGATCGCAAGGGGGCGTCCATCATCGCGTTCATCGTGCCCAGTTCCGCCAGCCCCGCTGTCGCCGCCCGGCCTTGCTCGCAACCAAGGGTCAAAATCGCCCGCGCCGGCGTCCAGGGTCGGTGTAATCTACGGTAGCAGAACCCGCGCGACAACCGGGTCGTAACCACGCCCGATCGCCCGCATCCGCCGCCCGCGATCCAGTGGTATCATCACGTGTCCGGGGGCGTGCGCTCCCGTCTTCCGCGGGGGGCTCATCGTGAAAATCCGCGACCTGACGATCCTGATCCTGGCAGCCTTTCTCGAGGTCGGCGGCGACGCGGTGATCCGCTCCGGGCTCGGCCGCAACCGCGTGCTCATGATCGCGGCCGGCGGCCTGGTGCTCGCGTCCTACGGCCTCATCATCAACGCCACCGAGCTCGAATTCTCCAGGATGATGGGGCTCTACATCGCCCTCTTCGCGATTGTCTCGGTCATTGTCGGACGCCTGGTCTTCCACGAATCCGTCAACACCCCGACGCTGCTGGGGCTGGCGCTCGTGACCGCGGGCGCGATCCTCATGCAGTGGGGCAGCCGATCGTGACCCCGATCGTCCGCGGGAAGCGTGCCGCCGCCTGGTTGGGCGCCTGCCTTGCGCTCGCCGCGGCCGCGATGGCGGCATTCCTCGGCTGGATCGCCGCCAGCCCCGAGGACGCCGAGGCGCTCGAGTCCCCGCTTGCGCTCGCCTGCGCGCGGCAGCTTGCGGCAAGCCCGCTCGAGCTCTACGGGCCCTTCGGCGCATCCAATCCTTATGTGATTATCCATGCTCCTCTTTATTATCGGCTGGCGGCTGCCCTGGCGCTTGGCCTGGGCCGCTTCACGCACGCGCCTCTCACCGCGGCGCTCGCGGCCGGGCGGGGGATCTCGCTTGTCAGCTTGCTGGGTACGCTGCTTGCCGCCGCGGGCCTGGCGCGGCTCGGAGGCGGTTCGGCCCGCGCGGGGTGGTGGGCCGCGCTCCTGATCGTGGCCGCGCCCGTCCTGGGCACAATCCCCGCCGCGCTCCGGCCGGACATGCTCGGCGTGCTGTTGCAGACGGCGGGCGCATTCGTGGTCCTGGATGCTGCCACCGCCTCGCGTGCGCGTGGGCGCTCGATCCCGCTTGCCTACGTGCTCTTCGCACTCGCCTTTTGCGTCAAGCAGCACAACCTCGCGACGGGCCTGGTCTGCACGATCGTGCTGCTCGTGCCCAGCCTCCGTGGCGCAGTCACGCGGCGGATGCTCGAACGCGGCGCGGTGCTCGGGCTCGCGGTGGTCCTCCTGATCCTGGGCGCTGAGGAGGTCCTCTCCCAGGGCCGCATGGGGCAGGCGGTGTTTCGCGCCGCGTCGAATGCCGGGGCCGTCCATCCCGCCTCCTGGGCGAGCGCCCAGATCGTCTGGATCGCGTTTCTGGGCCGCAGCCTGGGGCTGACCGCGCTCGCGGTGGGGCTCGGCCTGGCCTGGCTCGGCGGCCGCCGCGGGATCGTGTCGCGCACCCTCCTCGCGACCGCGGGAATCCTGCTCGCGGCCTTGATCGCGGTCTCCGCCTCCCAGCTCGTGAGCGCCCAGCCATTGCAACCGGTCGCGCAGGTCCTCGGCGTGGCGGGCCTGCTCTTTCTCGTCCTGCCCCTCTTGCTGCTGGTCGATCGCCGCTTCCTGCTGGCCAGCCGGGTCGACGGCGTGCTCGCCGCGCTCGTGCTCGCCGAGGCGCTCCTGGCCGCCGCGCTCAGCCGCGGCAGCACAGGCGCATGGCTCAACTACGGAATCCAGGCGGTCGTTTACGCCTCCGTCCTCCTCGCCCGGGGACTCGATCGCCTGCTGACCCGGACGCACGCGGACGACCGCTTTTCCCCGCGGCTCGTCTGGGTCCTGATCGCGGCCCTTGCACCCGTGGTCGCGGCCGCGACGTCGATCCAGTACATGGCCGGCAGGCGCGTGCGCGAGCGCCTGGAACAGGCGCTCGTGATGCAGGAAATGGGGGGCCGGCCCGCCGAGTATTTCTTTGTCGATCGCCCAGGAGCCAACCGCCGCAACGGCCGCTTCGACCTGGTTTACGACGACTGGCTTTACCCCGTGTTCGAAACCATCCGACTCGCGGAGCCGCGCTCGGGGTGGCTGGCGGCCAAACTGATCGACGGATCGGTGAACTACGTTGTGAACACATCCGATTCCGATGGAATCGACCGCGTCACCCCCTCCTTGCCCGCGCTCGGCTTCGTCAGGCGCATCCACGTCGGCGATTCTTACACCTGGGAACGGCCGGCGTACGCACGCAGCCGAAGGTAAGACGCGAATCGCACGCGTCACAAACCATGCATGGTCTCGACCGGCGATCGTTACCGCTCACTTAAAGAATTCGCTTGACAGGGTCCAAACGCGCGATTACAGTCCATGAATCATGCACGGAATTCTCCGTGAGGTCATGAGCATTCACAGCCGTCGCGATCGATCCCCCCATGAGGTGCGAATCCTGGATTCCGCCGGGCCGGTCAGGATCGCGGGTAAGATCCAGGAAATCGCTTCTCAAATCGAGGTCCGAGCGACTGGCGACGCTGTATTCGGTACACACAGGGCGGAATTGACGGTCCATTATGGCCGCGGCGTTCCGCAAGGCGTTCCGATTCTCTGGCAGGTCGATCCTGACATCACAGTCCAGCCCAGGACGCTCGTACTGAAAAAGGACGAGCCCAGCCGATCGGCAACCATCGTCTTACGCTCGGATGCGAGGGCGTTTCGCGTGCTCTCGGTCGAGCCCGCGACCGATCTTGCCAGCGCGCGATTCGATACGGCGGCGGGACAGGTTCACCCGGTTTCTGTGTTGATCGAGCGTTCGCGAGCACGATCACGAGACTTTACCTTGACCATTCGCACCGATCACCCGGACCAACCTGAAATCAAGGTTCCGGTCCTGTTTTTATCAGCGGAGGTTCGCGATGAGGGCGCGTAATCTCGATCGCAAGGGGTATACGCTGATCGAGTCGCTTGTGGTCGTGGGGGTGATTCTCATCGTGGCGTCGTTGCTTGGGCCCGCGGTTCAGTCCGCACGCGAGGCGGCCCGGCGCGCGCAATGTCAGAACAATCTCCGTCAAATCGGCCTGGCGCTTCAGAATTATGAGGCCGCGTTTCGTATCTATCCTCCCGCGAATACAACCTGGTTTTTGCGCCGGGGAGGATCCTGGGGTGAGATTACTGGTTTTTATCATGGCTTTTACTCCCCGCACGTGCGACTGCTTCCGTACCTTGAGCGCAATGCTGTCTTCGATGCCGTGAATTTCGAATCTGGTACGGATCCCCCAGCCTGGTCCTCCAGTGACTTTCAAGGTTCCAACACAGAGAACCTCGCCGCGATCGCCGCTACGGTGTCGCGGATCGTGATCGACGTGTTTCTCTGCCCTTCGGACGGCTCCCCGCATTCAGGAAGCGGTAATAATTACAGGGGCAACGTGGGAATCGGCCCCAGTTACGCGACCTCGCCCGAGTATCGAGACAGCGGCAATGGTTTCTTCGCCGAACTCCTCGATCTCGGGCCTGCGCGGATCGTGGACGGTCTGTCGCACACGGCCGCTTTCAGCGAGCGACTGATCGGCAGCGATCCGCGTCCGCAGTCCAGGCCGGAACGTGATTTCTGGGCGATGCCGAATGAGGTGGGCTCCGCGGCGGAGTTGCTCCTGGGCTGTGAGCTGGCCGCTCACGCGGAGGCGCCTGTCTGCCGCACCGGCGGCGATTGGTGGTTCTGGACCGGGCGCGACCACACCCTGTACACCCACACGCAGCCGCCCAATGGACGAACTCCCGATTGTCTTTTGAGGGCGTATCCTCCGCAGGGCATGTCGACCGCGCGGAGCTGGCATCCCGGCGGTGTGAACGTCCTGATGGGGGACGGATCGGTTCGTTTCGCACTCGATTCGATCGATTCCCGAGTCTGGCAGGGGTTGGGCACGCGGAATGGCGGCGAGATTGTCGATTAGACACGCTTACCAACTTGAAAAGGAGAGCATCATGCGACTGGGATCCTTGATTCGGATTCGGAATCACGACGTCACGAGCCTGGGGCTCGTGCTCACAGCCGCCCCTTGAAGGTGGTCGAGATCCCTCGTCGAATCAAGAGTCCGAGTCGAGTGGGAGAGCAGCGCCCATGCTAACGCCCTTGCTAATATCTCTTGCGCTGATGGGTATGGACGACACTCCGCCGTCCGGAGAGGCGATCTTCGCACTCTTTGATCGCTACCGTAATGCGATCGAGGACGTGTCGTTCATCTACGAGGGCTCGACCGTCTTTCTTCAGCAGCGGGAGTTCATCGGTCAGAATGATGCCTATCAGGGGTATTACGCGTATCGTCGCGATGGGGCGACGTTGCTCGACATTTTCACGGGTAAGGAAGGCGGCTCGTACGAGAATCGAACGTTGTTCAGTCTCCTGAACTGGAAGATGGCAGTCCTGGAGGCGATGCCGGATATGCTGCTTCCCCAGCGGATGCGCGAGGTTGAGGAGTTCCCCGGCGGACCAGGCTCGCTGGCCAGGACGGACAGCCCGGAACGGATTTTCTTCAACTGGTTTTTCTACCGGCTTGCCTCCCCAGCGGAGCACGATTGTGAAGTTCTGGGCTGGGACAAGGTCGGTGATGTGCGATGCGTAACGCTCAGCCTGGGTATGAGCCGCAAGTCAGACCTTGGAAACCTGCCTCGCGACACGTTCCGAATTCAGCTCTGGGTCGACCTCAATCGCGATGCTTACCCGATTCGGCTCGAGGCACGTCAGGACGGTCATCTCGTTTATCGCACCGAGGTTACCAACCTCCATCGGCTGCAACTTCCAAACAAGAGCCGTCTCTGGTTTCCCATGGAAGGAACCACGTGGACGTTTGAGGGCCTGACGGCCCGTTCCGGGATTGTTTACACCGAGAAGCCCGTCTACGAGGAACACAGGCGAATCTTGCTCGATACGATCAAGTTCAATCGCAAGTTTCCGGATGGTTTTTTCTCGGTGAAAGCCCATGCGAAGGTTGCGAGCAACGAGGGGCTCGAGCGGCTGTTGCGTGAGCTCAAGGCGAAGGCGCCCACGAAGGAACAAATCCGATCTCAGTCGAAGGAGCAAGATCCGCGCTCGGTGACCGAGAAGCTCACGCAGGCAATCGAGAAGGCGAACGAGCAATCGCGGTTGCTGGAGGCGTCGTCGGCTGCGCGCGAGGTGGAAGCCTGGGGCGGGTGGAGTCCCTGGTGGTTGAGCGGACTGCTCGGGGCGGCCCTGGTGGTCGTCGGGGCGTATCATGTCTGGAGGTCGCGTTAAAAATGGGGCGTGTCCTGCTGATCATGCTTGCCGCCGCCTTTCAACCCCCGACGCCTCAACAAGAGCAGGAATTCTGGGACTGTGGCGCCCAGGCGCTTTACTTTCTCCTCAATCTCGAGGGTCGCCCGATCGACATCCCTCGCATCCTGTATAAAGGACAGTCGTTGTGATGCTGGATTGCTTCTCTTCGTCGTCCGTAGATGTTTCTTCAGACCGTTCTCTGTCTCGGCGGGGCAAAATGCATCGAAAATGGCCACGGGGAGCGGCCTTGACCGGCGGAAAGGGCGAGATTCGTGTCTTTTCCGCCGCCTCAGCGCGGGGATTCGCCTGGGCGGGGAGGTTTTGATGCGATCTCGACGTCGGCCAGGCCCCGGATCAAGGGGCGGGGCAGCCGCAGAAGTTCGGCACGAAACATTAGTAGGACAGTGAAACATTAGTAGGACAGTCGTTGTAAAGTTGGATGGCCAACAGACGTTGCTTCACCCCGCTCTCGGCCTCGGCGGGGCAAAATGCGTCGAGAATGGCGACGGGGAGCGGTCTTTGCCGGCGGAAAGGGCGAGATTCGCGTCATTTCCGCCGCCTCAGCGCGGGGACTCGCCGCGCATCCTATACAAAGGACAGTCGTTGTGACGCTGAGTCGTTGTGACGCTGGATTGCTTCTCTTTGCTGGATAAAGGACAGTCGTTGTAATGTTGGATTGCCTCTCTTCGTCGTCTATGGACGTTGGTTCACCCCGCTCACCACCTCGGCGGGGCAAAAGGCGTCGAAAATGGCCACGGAGAGCGGCCTTGACCGGCCGAAAGGGAGAGATTCGCGTCTTCTCCGCCGCCTCAGCGCGGGGATTCGCCTGGGCGGGGAGATTTCGATGCGATCTCGACGTCGGACTGGCCCCGGATCAAGGCGCAGGGCACCCGCAGAAGTTCGGCACGCGACGGAGGCCAACGCGTGCGGCGACGTCCTTCAGCTTTTGCCGCGTGGCCGCGAAGAATCGGCCGAAGAAATGCTTCTTACGCAGCTTCTCAAGCCGCATCTGCCACGTCTCGGGAGAGCTC
>DAIDHX010000276.1 GCA_027451885.1 Planctomycetales bacterium | reverse complement strand
TCACGACGGCGGCGGTGCCTGCAAAAAAGGCCACGGCAAAGAGCAGTCCAAGCCAGCGCACGAAAATCGTGCCCGGCTCCACGCCCGCACGCGCAATCATGAAAATGAATCCGAGCGCGAGCAGGCCCAGGATTCGCCAGGAGCCAGGCGGGGTGGCGACGACGGCGATCACAAAGCCGATCGTGGCGAGCAGTGCGGGTCGAGCATCGAGCCCGCGCGGGGCAGCCTGGTCTCGGTTGAGGTCAGGCGGCATGCGCGGCGACCTCGCGGCGATCGGCCGCGGGAAGCGCCCGCGAAAGCCCCCAGGCCACGCCGAAGACGACCAGCGTGCCGACCACGCCGGCGATGGCCGTGGCCACGCGCATGCCCTCGAGCCCCAGCCAGGAGACCTGGTATTCGGCGAGCGGCGCGGGGACGATGGGCGCGGGAGCCGCGTTTGCCAGGAAGCCCAGCTTTTCGCCCACGAATTCCAGCCCGTCGGGCCATTCCGAGGCGAAGGGCGCCAGGAAGATCGCCACCGCGAGCGCAACCGCAAAAGCCGCGGCGACCGGCAAACCCTTGCGACCCGCCGGAGCGCCGTTCGCGAGCGGCTCGAATGCACCGGCGAGCTCCGGCCGTCTCACAAGGACAGCGCGGAGCACAAGACCCGTGATCACCGCCTCACCCATGCCGATCGCCGCATGAACCAGGCTCATCCACGCCAGGATGGGCAGGAAGTTGCCGCTCCGGCCGGCCGCTCCAAGCTCGATCGCAAACGCACCCGATGCCAGAATCACCGAAAGCCACGCGGCGAGCATCGCCGAAATCACAAGCCCGCGCGGCCCCCCGAGCCGCTGGCGCAGGCTGGTCAAGATGGCATATCCACCCGCGGCGCCCACCACGCCCATGTTGAGAAAATTAGCCCCAAGCGCCGTCAGGCCCCCATCGCCAAACAGCAGGCACTGCACCGTGAGCACCGCCGCGATCACGATCATCCCGCCCCACGGCCCCAGCAACGACGCCGCGAGCACACCCCCCAGAAGATGCCCCGAAACCCCAGGCCCGACCGGAAAATTCACCATCTGCCCGGCGAACAAAAACGCCGCGGTCGTGCCCAGAAGCACCGGCGTTTGGTCGGTGCGCGTGCGCTCCAGCTTGCGGGCGGCGTAGGCGAATCCCAGGCCGCCTAGCACGCTCGTGGCCGCCGCGATCCGAGGATCCAGAATGCCGTCCGGAATATGCATTGCGCTCGCCCCGCCCACGCCTGTGTAACGCTTCGCCTCAACACAAGATCGTAACGCCGGTATGCTGTTCAGTCAAAAACTTCATACCGGGCACGGCAAGGTTTTTTCGCATTCGCCGCCGACCGCACCAGGCCCCCTGCTCTTGCTCAAATCGCCGGCAAGATGGCAGCCTGGAAGAGCGGCCTAGCAACGTGGCGGGCCAGCAGGATTCGGGTTGGAGCACGAGGAATGACCGCGAAGACTCACGAGCAAAGGCGGGATTACGAGAAGGGCGTGCTCTTCGAGAGCGAGCTTGATCCAGACCCGATCCGGCAATTCCAGCACTGGCTGGCCGACGCCGAGGCGGCGAATCTGCTCGAGCCGGGGGCGATGGTGCTGGCCACGGCCACGGCCGCGGGCGAACCCTCGGCGCGGGTCGTCTTGCTGCGGCATTCCGGCCCGGACGGCTTCTGGTTCTTTACCAATTATGACAGCCGCAAGGGGCGCGAGCTGGCCGCAAATCCCGCCGCGTCGCTCGTCTTTTACTGGGACCAGCTCGAGCGTCAGGTGCGCATCGAAGGGAACGTCGAACGGCTGCCGGATGCCGAGTCGGACGCCTATTTTCAGACCCGGCCGCGCGCGTCTCAGCTCTCCGCATGGGCCTCGCCGCAGAGCGACGTGGTGACGACGCGCGACGCGCTCGAAGCACGACTCAGCGCCGTGGAGACGCGTTTTGGCGACGGCGAAATCCCTCGCCCCGCGAACTGGGGCGGCTACCGCGTCATGCCCGCCGCGATCGAATTCTGGCAAGGGCGTCAAAGCCGGCTGCACGATCGCATCCGTTACCGCCGCGATGCCCAGGGCGCCTGGATCCGTGAACGCCTGGCGCCTTGACAGGCAAAGCCCGGCGCGGCCGCTCGATGCAAACCCACGCTGCTTCGTCGCTTCGACTTTACAACTGGCGGGATTGGCAGCAACTCACCCGTCCTGTACGCTGACGACGATGTCATTTGCGGAAGGGGTACGGGGTCGATGGTCCAGATCAAGCTACCAGACGGTTCGCTGAAGGAATATCCCGAGGGCACAAGCGCACGTGACGTCGCGCTTGGAATTGGTTCACGCCTGGCCGAGGCCGCCGTGGCCGCCAGCGTCGACGATGTGATCGTTGATCTTAACCGCCCGATCGACGAGTCCAACGGCCCGCACACGCTCAGGATCCTGACCTCGAAGGATCGCGACGCGCTCGACGTCCTCCGCCATTCCACTGCGCATATCATGGCCCGCGCAGTGATGCGGCTGTTCCCAAAAGCGCAGCTTGCCTTCGGACCCACCACCGCGTCCGGCTTCTATTACGATATCGACCTCGGCGGCAAGACCCTCTCCGACCAGGACTTCCCCGCCATCGAGGCCGAGATGGCGAAAATCATCAAGGACGCCGAGCCGTTCGAGCGCTTCAGCATGCCCGCCGACCAGGCTCGCCAGTTCGTCAGCGACCTCGGCCAGGGCTACAAGGTCGAACACATCGACGATGAATTGCACAAGTATGGCACTCTGAGCTTCTATCGCCAGGGCGAATTCGTAGACCTCTGCCGCGGCCCGCACATCCCCCACGCTGGCAAGGTGGGCGCGTTCAAGCTGCTTTCGATCGCCGGCTCGTACTGGAAGGGGCACACCGACCGTCCCATGCTCCAGCGGCTGCACGGCACCGCGTTCTTCGACAAGAAAGAACTCGACGCCTACTTGGCACAGGTTGAAGAAGCGAAGAAGCGCGACCATCGCAAGCTGGGCCGCGAGCTCAACCTGTTCACCATCTCGCAGCTCGTTGGACCTGGGCTCATCCTCTGGAGCCCCAAGGGCGCAACGGTGCGCGGCATCCTGGAGAACTTCATCAAGGACGAGCTCATCAAGCGGGGCTACCAGCCCGTTTACACGCCGCACATCGGCAAGATCGAGCTCTACCAGACGAGCGGGCATTACCCCTATTACAAGGATTCGCAGTTCCCCACGCTCAAGATGCCGGCAGACTCGGCGGCCAAGGAGCTCCTCGACGGTCTCATGACCGGCGGCATGCCGGACGACGCCCAGCGCCTGCTGCTGGCGAAGGCCGGCATCCCCGAGCGCATGCCCTCGAAAGACGGCACGCCGGCACGGGCGTTCCTTGAGTTGAGCACTGCCGAACGAATCGGCTTTCTGGAGCAGACCTGCGATTTCGAGGAATATCTGCTCAAGCCGATGAATTGCCCGCACCATATCCAGATTTACGCCTCGCAGCCGCGGAGTTATCGCGAGCTGCCGCTACGCCTCGCCGAATTCGGCACGGTCTATCGCTACGAGCAGTCGGGTGAACTTTCGGGCCTCACTCGCGTCCGTGGTTTCACCCAGGATGACGCCCACCTGTTCTGCACCCACGACCAGGTCCGCGGCGAGTTCCGCTCGACCATGGAAATGACCCAGTTCTGCCTGAATACCTGCCTCGGGCTCGCCGACTACCGCGTCCGGCTCTCCAGGAGCGACCCCAACGATCCCAAGTACCAGGGCGCGGCCGGCGAAATCTGGCGCAGGGCGGAGGACGATATTCGCTCGGTCCTCGTCGAGATGAATCTTCCCTTCGATGAAGCTCCCGGCGAGGCCGCGTTCTACGGCCCGAAGGCTGACTTCATCGTCCGCGACTGCATCGGCC
>DAIDHX010000275.1 GCA_027451885.1 Planctomycetales bacterium | reverse complement strand
CCCGGGCCTGCTTGAGCCCAGGCCAGTTGAGCTCGTAATCCGCGATCGGCGCGGAGAGGACGCTCGGCGCTTCGTGCAAGAACCCCAGCTTCCCGCCCACGTATTCCAGGCCATCAGGCAGCGTGGATGCGAACGGCGCGGCGAAGACCGCCACGGCAAGCGCGACCACCAGCCCCGCGACCAGGAGCTCGGTGGCGCAGCGACGCCCCGGTCGACCAGGCTCGACCGCGTCATCGGCGATCTCGAGCAAGTCAGGCCTGCGCAATAGCACATAACGTACCACGGCCCCCGTGATCAAAGCCTCGCCCACGCCAATCGCCGCATGCACGAGCGCCATCCAGGTCAGGATCGCCGGGAAGTCTCGAGCACGACCCCCCAGCGCCAGTTCGACCGCGAACGCGCCCGACGCCAGGATCACCGAAAACCACGCCGCCCCCATCACCGCCAAAAGCATCCCCCGCGGGCCGGCGATCGCGCGCCGAAGGCTCGCGTAAATCGCGTACCCCCCCCCCGCGCCGATCAGCCCCATGTTGAGGAAGTTCGCCCCGAGCGCCGTCAGCCCGCCGTCGCCAAAGAGCAGGCACTGCACCACCAGCACCGTCGCGATCACGATCATCCCCGCCCACGGACCCACGATGGCCGCCGCCAACACGCCGCCGAGCAAATGCCCCGAGACTCCGGGCCCGACGGGAAAATTCACCATCTGTGCCGCGAACACAAACGCCGCCGTCGTCCCGAGCAGCACCGTCGTCCGCTCGCTCCGCGCCCGCTTGAGCCGCTCGACCGCGTACAAGAAAACCGCGCCGCCCGCCACGCAAGTCGCCGCCGCCACCCGCGGATCCAGCACGCCGTCGGGAATGTGCATCAGCGTCGCCCCCGCTACCAAGATCCCAGCAGGGATAGGTGAAAAACCCACCCCTCGACCACCCCATGCTACAGCCGGTATGGCGGATAGTCAAAAACTTCATACCGGGCCTGGGCACGGATTTCGGCGGGGTGATTTCGCGGTCGGATCTTGCAGCGGGGCGTGTTTTCATGGCAGGCTCGTGGGTGACCGGAACGGGCCGGGGGTGGCAGCTTTTCGCGAGGCGTTTCCGATGACGGCAAAGGACCACGATCAGCGGCGCGACTACAACAAGCAGGTGCTGCGCGAGGCTGATCTCGACCCCGACCCGATCCGGCAGTTCCAGAGCTGGTTTGACGAGGCGGAATCGAGCGGCCTGGTCGAGCCCGGGGCGATGGTGCTGGCCACGGCGACCCCCTCGGGAGCGCCGTCGGCGCGGGTCGTCTTGCTGAGGCGGACCGACCCTCGCGGCTTTACCTTCTTCACCAATTACGACAGCCGCAAGGGCCGCGAGCTGGCGGCCAATCCGCGGGCGACCCTGGTCTCTTACTGGGCCGAGCTCGAGCGCCAGGTGCGGATCGAGGGAGTGATCGAGCAACTCGACTCCGCCGATTCCGACGCCTATTTCGGGCGCAGGCCGCGGGGCTCGCAAATCTCGGCGTGGGCCTCGCCCCAGAGCGACGTCGTGACCGACCGCGAGACCCTGGAGCAGCGCCTGACCGAGGTCGAGGCCCGCTTCGGCGACGGCGAAATCCCCCGCCCCCCCAACTGGGGCGGCTATCGCCTCGTCCCCGACCTGATCGAGTTTTGGCAAGGCCGCGAAAGCCGGCTCCACGACCGCCTCTGCTACCGACTCACGAAGGGCGCATGGACCATCGAACGCCTGGCGCCCTGACCGGCGATCGCGACGTAAGCTCACGTGTAAATGCTTGCATGATTCGCATCGTGAGCCTCCCGATCCGCGTCCCACGCCGGCGATCGTCGGCGCCGCGGGCAGCCCTCGGCGCGACCAACGGCACATCGGCTTTCCCCCGCCCTGGTCGACGCCCATCGGCCTCGGAGACGCGTCGGGTGTGCCATACCTTCCCCCCTGCCCCTCAAGTGCTCGATTTCCCGAGGTTTTTGAGTCTGGCCGTCGTTCCTCTTCGTTGCGCAACATGGCGCGAATGGGCAGCTTTTTGACGAGTCTTTGCATCCCGGCCCCGCCGCGGCGGGCCGCGCGGCGCCACGACCGACGCGCGCGTACCCCAACATCCTCGCATTCATCGCCCCGCTGGCCCGCGATTCCCTGGCCGTCGACCGAGAGGTCTTGTGTAGACAAGTTCATGACTCGTGGCCTATCAAGAGGGATCTTCGAATCGCTCGCCCCGCGGGTTGGACCTGACGTCGGTCGCGTCGGGCTGGCGAACCGCGCACGCCTTCCGCTTCCCGCGGTGGCCTGACTGCTTTCCATTGAGGTTAGCGCACGTTCGGCTTCCCGAGGCCACGCTCCCTGGAAAAACGAGCCAATCGGCCGAAGTCATGTTTATTGATAGCGAGATGTCCAGGAAAATACCGTTCGGCCGTTCCTCTCATCGCGACTTCGCCGAGTGCACCTGGCCGGAACTTGCCGGCCGCGACGGGAAAGGCGGTAGGCGGACCGACGTGGATGCACCACCCCTCCCGGAGGCTCGCGAGACGCATCCCGAAAGTGACTGAGGGCGCGCTGGAACAGTCGAGTGGCGATGGAACCTCCCGGAAGCTCGCGAGGCGCATCCCGAAAGTGACCCCGCCGCACAGCGTGACCGCCGCGATCGTGTCGCCAGCGCCACGATCGCCGCGGAGGATTCCTGGAAGCCGTCCTCAAGGGTGGTCTCATCCGACTGGGCTCTTGTCCGCGGGCCGAGCGGTGTTCTCGCGCGACAAGGCGCTGCGTGCCAGGCTGGGAGTCCGTCCCGCGTCGTTTCTCGATGCCGCGAAGCGGCTCGAGGGGAGTGATTCCTGGTCCACCGCCAGCGCGGCTTTCATGCCATCGTTCCGGTCTTTGTCGTGTGGAGCGCGTCTCCCTCTTCCTGGCCCATCGACCCCGTGACGGGCCACAAGAGGCAAGCCCATCCTCGGCGGCCCGTGAACATCAGACGGATCAACCGTTTTAACGAAGGCCGCCGCGACCGGTCCGCTCGACTCTCTCCCGGCGGATGCGCGGCGTCGCCAACGCACCCCGGAGCGAGTCACTCCGCATTGAGCTCGATCGGTGGAACCTCGAACCTGGTCGCGTCGTCGGTGGAGCACTATAGAGGACATGCGTGGTGATCCAGCATGCAAGGAACAGTATAGGACATGCGTGGTGATCCAGCATGCATGCTCGACGATCCGGAAACCCCGTCGTTACAAGACAGGCGTGGTGATTCCGACGATCCGGAAACCAGGCGTTATCTCCGTTGGGATCGGCCTGACGCACACGCGCACGACACCGAACACACGCGCACGACACCGGACATGCGTGGTGATCATGGACATGCGTGGTGATCATGCATTCAGACGCTCTTCGAGCCAGCCCGCGGAGATCGGGATCGGCTGCCGCGAGTTGTCGCGAGGCGGGAACAGTTTGCCCCAGCGTCGTGCGACGTCTTCGTCCGAC
>DAIDHX010000274.1 GCA_027451885.1 Planctomycetales bacterium | reverse complement strand
AAGGAGCTGGCGGATCTCAAGCGTGAGATCGAGATCCTGCGGGAGGCGCGTTATTCTGGTTATGTGGTGCTGGAATATGAGGCTGCGGAGGATCCCTTGAAGGCGATTCCGGGGCATATCCGGGCGCTGCGTGGTTTGATCGAGGCAGGAGAAGCTGGGGGCACAACCGCCGCGTCTTGATTCCGGCGCTCGAGTTTGGTCGAATACTAGTCCCTAAACCAAAGGGGCATGGCGGGTTGCACCGTATGCGCGGGCCGGTTTCAAACAGAGCGGGGGTGTGATGAAGGTTGGCGTGCCGCGAGAGATCAAGTCGGACGAGTATCGGGTGGCGATGCTGCCGGTGGGAGTGCTCGAGCTGGTGCAGGCGGGGCACGCCGTGATCGTCGAGAAGGGTGCGGGGCAAGGCAGCGGCATTGCCGACGCGGAGTATCAGGCGGCTGGGGCGGTGCTTGCGTCCGAGCCGAGCGAGGTTTTCGCCCAGGCCGACATGATCGTGAAGGTCAAGGAGCCGCAGGCTTCGGAGTGGCCGTTGTTGCGGGCCGGCCAGGTTGTGTTCACATACTTTCATTTTGCGGCCGACGCCAGTCTGACGCAGGCGATTCTGGAGAGCGGCGTGACGGCGATCGCCTATGAGACCTTGCGTGATCCGCGGGGGGGCTTGCCGTTGCTCACGCCGATGAGCGAGGTGGCGGGCCGGATGAGCATTCAGGAGGGTGCGAAGTTTCTGGAGCGGCCGCAGGAGGGGCGGGGCATTCTGCTCTCGGGCGTGCCGGGCGTGGCGCCTGCGGAGGTCGCGATCCTGGGCGGCGGCGTTGTGGGGTCGAATGCCGCCAAGGTCGCCGCGGGGCTGGGGGCCAGCGTGCGGATTCTGGATGTCAACCTCGACCGCCTGCGTTACCTGGACGACATCATGCCGCCGAATGTGACCACGCTCTATTCGGATCGCCATACGATCCTGGAATCGATCGAGCGGGCTGATCTGGTGGTGGGGGCGGTCTTGATCACGGGGGCTCGGGCGCCTCGGCTGGTGCGCAGGGAGGACCTGGCGCGGATGAAGAATGGCTCGGTGATCGTGGATGTCGCGGTCGATCAGGGGGGCTGTATCGAGACCACGCGGCCCACGACGCACCGGCAGCCGACGTACGTCGTCGACGGGGTGGTGCATTACTGTGTGGCCAACATGCCCGGAGCGGTCGGCCGCACGAGCACCTACGCGCTTTGCAATGTGACGCTCCCCTACGTGCTCCAGATCTGCAAGCGCGGCTGGCGGGCGCTTGCGGATTCTGATCCGGGCATTGCCGAGGGGGTTAACATGCACCAGGGACGGGTTACCAACCGGGCTGTGGCGGAGACCTTCGGGTTGCCCTACCAGCCGCTCTCCGCGGCCTGAGCCCTGGCTGTGTTCAACCTGCACTATTCTCTATTGTTTGGCTGTTCGAGAAGGGGTTTATGATGAGCCACGACGATCCTCAAGGTGCCGCCGGTTGCAATGGCAACCACGAACAGGAAGTAGAAGAAGCGCTCGAGGATGCGCTTGAGCTCGATACCCAGAGCCGGATCTTCCTCGAGATGCGGCGGCAGAATATCGAGATCCTGCGGATCGCGACCGAGGTCGCGGGCTACGCGGGCGAGCACGGGCCGATCAAGGGGGGCGACGTGAAGGGCGCCCTGCGGACCATCTGGGACGTGTTTTCGGAGTTCTACAACTGGGTCGACCCCGAGGAAGCGGAAGGGGACGACGAAGACGAGGATGAGGATTGACGGCCAGGCCGGTAGAAACGATGAGCGAGACCGCGGGCGTTGAGACGCTCCGCTGGGTAGGCGACGCGGCGGCGGGTTGGCTGCGGCTGATCGACCAGACGCGGTTGCCGACCGAGCTTGTGGAGGTCGACTGCCTTGACGTGGAGCGTGTGTGGTGCGCGATCAAGGCGCTTCAGGTTCGGGGTGCGCCCGCGATTGGCGTGGCGGCGGGCTACGGGGCGGTGATTGGCGCCCGCGCGGCGGGGCTGAGCGATCCTGGGACGGTGCGGCACGCGCTTGAGGCCGCGGCGGATCGGCTGGCGACGAGCCGGCCCACGGCGGTGAATCTCTTCTGGGCGCTCGACCGGATGCGGGCCGCGGCGCGGCGGCAGGCCGCAACTGGCTTGGAGCTCCTCGAGAACCTGCTCGCCGAAGCGCGCCTGATCGACGCCGAGGATCGCGCCATGTGCCGCGCGATCGGCCAGCACGGCAGCGCGCTTCTCCGACCTGGCGACGGCGTGCTCACCCACTGCAATGCGGGCGGGCTCGCCACCGCCGATTACGGTACCGCGCTCGCGGTGATCTTCTCGGCCCACGCGCAGGGCAAGCCCCTCCGCGTCTACGCCGATGAGACACGCCCCTTGCTTCAGGGCGCGCGGCTCACCGCCTGGGAGCTGGCGAAGAGGCGGATTCCTGTCACCTTGATCTGCGACAACATGGCCGCGCAGGTCATGCGCGAAGGGCGGATCAACCTGGTCGTCGTGGGCGCTGACCGGATCGCCGCCAATGGCGACGTCGCCAACAAGATCGGCACCTACGGCGTGGCCCTGCTGGCCCGCGCGCACCAGATTCCCTTCTACGTTGCCGCCCCCTCGAGCACCTTTGACCTGGCACTTGCCGAGGGTGCAGGTATTCCCATCGAACAGCGCGACCCTCGGGAAATCACCCACGGCTTCGGCCGCCAGACCGCACCCGAAGGCGTCGATGTGTATAACCCGGCCTTTGATGTCACGCCGGCCGAGTTGATCGCAGGCATCATCACCGAAAACGGCATCATTTCGCCGGTCACCCACGCGGCCATCGCGGCATCCCTGCGCCCCGCGCTGGAACGCGTTGCAGACCCCTCATTTGACTGTTAGAGTACACTGGACGCGGTCGAATCGCAGCCAGTCGGAACGGGCGTTAATCGGGATCTCGACCATGCGCGATTTCTTCACCTGGTCGCCTGTCCCCGCCGGACGATGGTTCGGTACGCGGGTTCGTCTTCACGTCACGCTGCTGTTGTTTGTGGCGATGGCGGTTCTGGCCGCCGCGGCGCGGTCGATCAACCAGGGATCGGCGCTCGAGCTCGAGCGCACTCTGGCCTGGGTCGCGCTCTATTTCCTGGCGCTTGCGCTCCACGCTGCCGCGCACGCCGCCACAGCCGCCTATCTGGGCATCGATCACGACGACATCCAGTTGAGCCTGCTTGGCGAGCTCAACACGCCGGGGTTCACGCCGCGCTCGCGGGAACATGTGCTGGCCGCGCTCGCCGGACCCGTGGTGAACGGCTCGGTCTTCCTCGCCGCGGCGGTTGCGCTCAGGCTGATCGCGGGCGCCCGCTTCGTGAGCAACCCGTTCGGCAACGCGAGCGATCCGGGGGCGCCTGTGCTTTTGAGCGGGGGCTATGCCTCGCCGTTCACGCCGGTCTGGGTTCTGGGCTGGTTCGGGTATCTGAATTACTTGCTCATGCTGCTGAACCTGCTGCCGGCTCTGCCGTTTGATGGCGGGCGGATGATGCGGGCATCGTTTCTGGGCATGCTCGGCGGCCCGCGTGATGCCCCCCTCGGGGTGTGGGCGGCGCGGTTCTCGACCGCCATTCTGGTCGCGGCGGGGATCTTGCGGATCACCATCGCGCATCAGTTGGACGGTCTGGTGGCCATCGCGCTTGGAGTGACCGTTGAGCTTCTGCTGCGGCGTGAGCTGCACGGCTTCGAGGAGCCGGCTGAGTTCGATGAGGAGCTTTTTGGCTACGACTTTTCCGAGGGCTACACGAGCCTTGAGGCCAGCCCCGCCAAGGTGCGGCCCAGGCGCGAGAATGTGATTCGCCGGTGGCGGCGGCGTCAGCTTGAGACCAGGCGTGCGCGTGCGGCTGCCCAGGCGCTCGCCGATGAGCGGCGGATGGACGAGATTCTTGAAAAGATCCATCGCGAGGGGAAGGGTGGTCTGACTCCGCAGGAGCAGAGGTTCCTTGTTACTTACAGTGCCCGGCTGCGGGAACGGACGAGGCCGCGTGACTGAGTCCACGTCAGGAGCGCCCCGGCAACCGCTTCTGGACCGCCTGCGTGCGGGGCCGATCGCGCTTGACGCGGCGATGGGTACGCGGCTCATGGCCGCTGGTCTCGATCCCCCGCGGGACGACGCAGCGCTTTGGAATCTCACGCACGCCGAGGCGGTATTGCGCATTCACGAGGCGGACGCGGCGGCGGGCGCCCAGGCGCTTGTGACGAATACATTCGGGGCCAATCGCCCTGTGCTCGAGCGGTTCGGCCGCGGCGATGCGTTGGGGCGGATTGTGGCCGAGGCCGTGCGCCTGGCCCGTGAGAGCGGTGGGCCAGACGCGGTTTACCTGCTGGGCTCGATCGCTCCCACCGTTGCCGGGCTCCGCGGCGCAGCGCGTGAGGCCGTCCGGGCGCTCGAAGCCAGTCAGGTCGATGCGCTCCTGTTCGAGACCTTCACGGCCGAGACGATTGTGCCGGCCCTCGATGAGCTGGGCGAGCGCGTGATGGGGATGCCGCCGATCTTCGTGAGCCTCTGGACCTGGCCCGAACAACCGGCGAAACTGCTTGCCGAGCTTGTGGATCGGAGCGTTGCAGCGGTGGGCATGAACTGCCGGCCTGGGATGGAGGAGGCTCTCGCCTTCGCGCGAGCGCTCGCGGCGCACAACCCCAGGGTGCCCCTGTTCGTGAAGCCAAGCGCGGCACCCGCCGCGCCCGACTCTTCTCCCGCGGCCTTCGCCCGGGCCGTGCCCGAGCTCGTCGCGCTCGGCGTGCGGATGATCGGCGGTTGCTGCGGCACAAACGCAGACCATGTCCACGCTGTCAGAAACGCCGTCGATCGCCTCGCCGAGAACCCTTGCCAGAATTCGGAGCCGCAAGCCTAGATCATGAGCAACCCTCGCCGCAAAAAGGTCTCCCGCGACCAGCTCAAGCCCAGTGAATGTCTCTGCGACTACTGCACCGGCAAGTGCTGCCGCTACTTCTCGCTGCCGATCGACAACCCCACCGACTGGGACGACTTCGACGCGATCCGCTGGTATCTTGCCCACGAACGCACCATGGTTTATGTCGACAAGGGGCAGTGGTACTTGCTCGTCATGAGCCGCTGCAAGCACCTGACCGGCGACTACCGTTGCGGCATCTATCTCAATCGGCCCAAGATCTGCCGCGAGTACACCACAGTCGACTGCGAATACGACGGCCAGTGGATCTTCGAGCGGCTCTTCGAATCGCCCGAGCAGATCTGGGAATACGCCGAGGCCCTTTTGCCCCCGCGGCGGCGCCTGGCCGCGAAGGCGGCGTCAGAGCTCTTGCCCATCGTGAATTCGTGAACCGGGTGATTGACGCGCAAGCACAAACCCGGATGATATTAAGAGCGCGGAGGGGATCGTGACGCCGCGGTCCGCCCAGGCCGGAGGGCCAAGCAAGACGGATGGCGAATCGAGCGAACCATTACGAGGCCGCCTTCGAGGCATTCGTTCGAACACAACGAATCCCCTGCGTGGCCGTCGACGAATGCCGCCGTGCTCTGTTTGACGATGAAGGGGTGAAGAACCCCGACTTCCTGCTCTATCCTCGCTTTGCCGCCAACCTGGTTGTGGAGGTCAAGGGCAAGCGAGCGCGGAACGGTCGCGGCCGGCGAGACTGGGAAAACTGGGTGACGGTTGATGATCTCGAGGGTCTCTCACGCTGGCAGCAGATGTTCGGTCCCGGGTTTCGCGCAGTGATCTCATTTGCATATGCCGAGCCATTGCCTCCGTTCCCATTGCCGCATGGGGACGGCGGATTTGAATTCCGCGGCAGGGTTTATCGATTCTGGGCGGTGGGGCTCGACGACTATCTCGCGCATCTGCGGTCGCGTGGTCCTTCGTGGCGGGCGGTGGCGATGGCGCGCAAGGCGTTTCGCCGCAGGGTTCGCCCGCTTGTCGAGTGGCTTCCCATGAGTCGCGATGCCGCCTGCAGGCCCCGTCCCGTCAAGGAGCGTGAACGATGAAGTGGTTTGCGAAGAAGCCCGCCAGATGGGCAGCGCCTCTGGTGCTGGCGCTTGGCCTGTTGAGCACGCCCGTGGGTGTTTCCCGCGTTCATGCCCAGGAGCCGGGCGCGGAGGGGGCCGAGAAGTCCGAGGGACGCCCGCTCGACGGTTATCTGGCGACGCTCTGCCTGGTGATGTTCGCGTTTTTCATCGTGGGCAAGTCGGCCCGCCGCTAGCCCGCGTCAGAGGCGCGGACGATCCACCTGTTCCAGGCGCTCTTCCATGGACGATCGCCCGATCGACCCCTATCGCGTGGCTGTGTTCACCGGCACGTTTGACCCAATGACGCTTGGCCATCTCGACGTCATCCGCCGGGGTCGGCTGCTGTTCGAGCATGTCAAGGTGGGCATCGGCATCAATCCCAACAAGACCTCGCTGTTCTCGATCGAGGAGCGGCTCGAGATGGCGCGGAGGGCGGTGGCGAGCTTCCCCAATGTCTCGGTGGAGTCATTCGAGGGGCTTACCGTGCACTACGTCAGGCGCATTGGTGCGCGGGTCATTCTCCGCGGTCTGCGCACGCTGACGGACATGGAATACGAGTTCGGCATGACGCTCACGAACCACCGGCTCGACCGTGAGATCGAGACGGTTTTCCTGATGGCGGATGCGGAGTATTCCCACGTCTCGAGCACTCTGATCAAGCAGGTTGCCCGCTTCGGCGGTCCCGAGGCGCTCAGGCGGTTTGTGCCGGAAACGGTGGTGGAGCGGATCCTTGAAACTCTAGCGCCAGGAGCGGGGGACGAAGAGGTCGCGGGACCACTGGCGTAGGCCCAGGCCGCGTGCGCGGAGCATGGAATGGAGCGTGCCGAGCGCGCGCCAGGAGCGGTCGAAGCTGGAATAGGCGAGCCAGGCCGCGAACCGCCCGCTCTCCACGCGGTTGCGTGAGGAGACGACGCGCGTCTCGAGGATCAGGCGGTCGACCACATCGCCGAGCATGGTGGCGATGCGGTCGAGTTCGGCTTCGGGCAAGTTGGAGGTTGGGGCGTTCGGGTCGGGCCAGGTGAGGTTGAGGCCGCAGCTCAGGAAGCGTTCCTCGTCTGGCACGCGTTCATTGATCCAGAGATACTCCACGCCATCCCAGAGATAGCGGACGCAGAGCTGTTCGACGGCGACCTGAAGATGCGGAGGCACGTCCTTGTCGTGCAGTCCCTGGCGAACTGTCTCCGCGCCTGGCTCCGAGCGGGGATGGGCGCGGCGCTCGGGGTGGGGGCTGGGTGCAGGTGCGGCCGTCGCCCGCGCAACCCGCGCTGCCGAGAGCATCTCGTAAGCCTGGGCCAGAATGCGAAAGACCCAGTCCTCGCCCCCCGCGTCGGGGTGATAACGCTTGGCCTGGCGGCGATAGGCGTTGCGGATTTCCTCCAGCGTCGCGGTTGAGGCGACGCCGAGCACCTGGTATGGATCGACGTCGAAGCTGTGCCCGGACACGCTTTGCTCCCCGAGAACGACACGCGGCGAATGGCTACGACTAGTCTAGTGCCGCGATTGCCGGCCTGCGCCCAGCTTCGACCGCAAATAGGCCGCCCGCGCGATGTTTCGCTCCTCGACGCCGAGCTCCGACCCCCGTAGTTTCTGCAGGTGCGCTTCCTGCGTCTGGATAAACAGCTCGTTGACCGTGGCGATCGAAAGGTCGTCGATGAGCTCGAGATTGATTCCCATTCGCACCGCCGAAAGCAGCAGCATCGTCTCCTCGCTCGAGATCGTCTGCGCGGTCTTGAGCACGCCGTAGGCCCGGCTCACCTGGTCGTGCAGGACCTCACGGCGCTCGGTGAGCAGGGTGTTTCGCGCACCCCGTTCATATTGGAGGACCTGCGGCACCACGTCGGTCAGGATGCGGATGAGCTCGGGCTCGCTCTTGCCCAGCGTCTGCTGGTTCGAGATCTGGTAGAAGTCGCCGGAGGCTTGCGTGCCTTCGCCGTAAAGTCCGCGGACGGCCAGGTTGATCTTTTGCAGCGCGCGGAAGACCTTGTCGATTTGCTTGTTGTGAACGAGCCCGGGCAGGTGCAGCAGCACGCCCACGCGGATGCCGGTGCCGACGTTGGTGGGGCAGGCGGTCAGGTAGCCGAGCTGGGGGCTAAAGGCGAAGGCCAGGTGCTCTTCAAGCTGGTCGTCGAGCCTGTTGATGGCGTCCCAGACTTCCTGGAGCCGGAAACCGGAGAGCATGTACTGGATGCGGAGATGGTCTTCCTCGTTGACCATGATGGCGATGTTTTCCTCGCGTGAGACGGCTGCGCCGCGAGGCCCTTCGCCGGCCGCGAGCTCACGTGAGATGATCTGGCGCTCGACGAGGAACTGGCGATCGAGCGTGGAGAGGGCGTTGACGTCGATGTAGTCGAGCTTGGGCTCGATTGTGGCGATGGCGTTCTTGAAGTGGTTCTCGATTTCCGCCTTCTCGGCGCGGTTGGCGCGGTTGGTGAAGGGGAACTCGGCGAAGTTTCGTGCCAGGCGGATCCGCGAGCACATCACGATGTCGCTTTCGGGCCCGATCCCCTTGAGCCATTCGCCGGAAGTCTGGGTGAGATCGTCGAGAGTCATGCGTGGTGGTCCTCGGACCGAAGCTGGTCGCGCAAGCGGGCTGCCAGTTCATAATCCTCGCGTACGATCGCCTCGCGGAGCCGGGCTCGCAGGTGGAGCCGTGGGCTGGCCTCGGGGTGAACGGCGGGGGTTTTGCCGACGTGGCGGCTCGAGCCGTGATAGCGGGGCAAGATCCCCGTCAATCCGGCGGCGAAGATACGATAATCCTCGGGGCAACCGAAACGGCCCGAGGCGCGGAATTCCATGTATTTGACACCGCAGGCGGGGCAGACGAGCCGAGCGAGCTCGCCGACGAGTTCGCCGACGTTGCTCACGATGAGCTCGTCGACCACGGCGTCGAGCTTGAGATCGGGAAGGCTGTCGGGCGGAGTGATCCCCGCCTTGCGGGCGCAGGCGGCGCAGAGATGGAGCTCGAACCGCTCCCCCTCGCGCCGTTCCGTGAGATGCACCGAGGCCGTTTTCGAGCAGCGCTGGCACGTCATGGAAGCGTGGACTCCGGCCGGCCCGAGCAAGACCAGGTAGGTCGCGAAGCAAGACGCGCGGGCATGGCATTAAGCCTCGGCGCGGCCTGAGCCGGGGTCGTCTCGCCGCCCCGTGTGGCTCGGCCCGCGCCCGCTCGCGTTCCCACTGATCTAGCGTCCCTGCTCAAGCTCGATCCCCTTGATGCGGTCGCGCAACCGGGCCGCCGCCTCGTAATCCTCGGCCGCGATCGCTCGCTTGAGCTCGTTGCGAAGCTGAATGAGCGTCGTCTGTTGCCGCGTATTCCGGGGGGCGCGGCGAGGCACCTTGCCCGAATGCCGCGGCTCGCCGTGAATGTTCTCGAGCAGCGGCATCAGCTCGTCACGGAAGACCTCGTAATCATGCGGGCAGCCCAGCCGCCCCGTGTTGCGGAACTCAAGATACGTGATCTGGCACATCGGACAGGCGATCGTATCCGCCGCCGAGGCGCTCGAACGCGCGGACTGCGCGCCCACGCTCTGGGCCAGTTTCTTGGCAATCTCGCTGATCGCCGGCGGATCGAGCGTCTCGTCCGTGGGCGAAAGGTGGATCCGCGCGTGCTCCTCGCAGAGATGCGATTCGCGATGCTTGCCCTTCTCGATGATATCAGTGATATGAAATGTCGCCGGCTTAGCGCATTTGTCACACTTCATGGGCCGCACCGCCTGTGGGTCAGAATGAATGGGCGAGCGACTCGGCGCCGCGGCGATTCCTCCGCGCGTTCGGAGCAGTTCGGACGATGTCACAGGACCGCCGGCATCTCTTCCCAGTCTGGACTGTATTCTAATTCTCCCACCCGCCCTGTCAAGGAACCGCGCGGCTGTGTTCCAGCCTCATGGGCGTGTGCGACTGTGGGCGAAACGGTTTTTTTGGCCGAGACTTCCGTCGCCGCGGCCGGCGCTGGCCGGGCGCGGAAAGCCTGCTCGCCAAGCTTGCCGCGAGCGCGCTTGGTTGATAGCTTAAAACCTCGCGGCACGTCGATCTCGAAGGTTCGTTCGCTGAGGTGAAGGTGAGTCGTTATCGGCCCTCGCTTGAGGAATTCCTGGCCGCGCCGCCGCAGGCGCCTCGCGCGCCGATTTACCGCCAGCTCACGGCTGATGCGCTCACGCCGGTCTCAGCGTTTCGCCGAATTGAGCGGGGCGCGCCTTCGTTCCTTTTCGAGAGCGTGGTCGGCGGCGAGCGTGTCGGGCGCTATAGCTTCCTGGGCAGCGAGCCCTTTTGCATCTTCGAGGCGCGGGGGCTGGAAATCTCGGTGACGGACGTGGCCTCGGGGCATTCGGTCACTCACATGACGGCTGATCCGTTGCTCGAGCTCGAGCGGCTGCTGGCACGTTACATGGCCGCGCCCGCGAAGGGGCTGCCGCGGTTTACGGGGGGCGCGGTCGGCTACGCGGCCTACGACGCCGTGCGCTACATCGAACGCCTGCCCAACGCCCCGCCGGATGACCGCGGCCTGCCCGACCTGCTGTTCGCGCTCTACGACCGCATGGTGCTGTTTGATCATATCCGCAAAACAGTGCTTGTTGTCGCGCACGCCCGGCTCGACGAGGAACCCCCCGAGGCGGCGTATCACGCCGCGTGCGCCCGCATCGACGAACTCGTGGCCCGGCTTGTCGAGCCGAGCGACGGCCTGGCCCCGGTCGACATCGAGACCGACTTGCCGATCACGCTCGAGCCCGCGTCGAACTTCACGCGCGACCGGTATGAGCAGGTTGTGCGCCAGTGCCAGGAATACATCAAGGCCGGCGACATCTTTCAGGTTGTGCCCAGCCAGCGTTTTCTGGTGGAAACGAAGGCCCGGCCGTTTGACGTCTATCGCGTGCTGCGGGTCGTGAACCCAAGCCCGTTTCTCTTCTACTTACCTTTCGACGGGTTCTCGCTGATCGGCAGCTCGCCGTAGATCCTGGTGCGTGTGGAGGATGGCGAGGTCACGATCCGCCCGCTCGCGGGCACCCGGCCTCGGGGCAAGGATCCGGCGGAGGACGAGAGTCTGGCACGGGAGCTGGTTGCCGATCCCAAGGAGCGTGCTGAGCATATCATGCTCGTCGATCTGGGCCGCAACGACGTGGGCCGTGTGGCGGATTACGGTAGTGTGCGCCTGAGCGACGTGATGCGTGTCGAGCGTTACTCGCACGTGATGCATATTACCTCGAACGTGACGGGCAAACTGGCCGCGGGCAAGACGGCGTTCGACGCGCTGCGGGCGGGGCTGCCGGCGGGCACGGTCTCAGGCGCGCCCAAGGTGCGGGCGATGGAGATCATCGACCAGTTCGAGCCGACCAAGCGCGGGCCATACGCGGGGGCGGTCGGTTACATTGACTTCACCGGCAACATGGATACTTGCATCGCGCTCCGCACCCTGGTGATGCAAGGTTCGAATGCTTACATCCAGGCGGGAGGCGGTGTGGTGTACGACAGCGATCCGGCCGCGGAATACGAGGAAACCCGCAACAAGGCGCGCGGGCTCCTGAAGGCCGTGCAGATCGCCGAACATCTTCCCGAACGATAAGCGCCGAGACCCGCCATGATCGAAGACCGCCTCAAGATCAAGCTCCGGCAGCGGTCGTGGCTTGAGCTTCTCGATCTGGCCATTTTCGTGATGCGGGAATACGCCGGGACCGTGTTGCCGGCGGCCTTGATCGGCATGGTTCCCTTTGCGCTGCTGGACGCCTGGCTGATCGAGACGCGGCGGATTGGCGGCGGCCGATTCTGCCTGCTTCTGATCGTGCAGGCCCCCCTGGCCGCGGCGCCTATATCTCTTGTCCTGGGCGATTTGCTGTTTGGCGTGCCGATCCGGTTCCGGCGGCTGCTGGCACGGTTCCTGAGCCGGCTCCCCGCGCTCGTGTGGGTGCTGCTCGTGTGGCGGCCCTTCCTGCTGGCCACGCTCATGCTCGCGCCTTACGCACTCATCCGGTATGTCTTTGCGGTGGAGATGCTCTTACTCGAGCGGATTCCGATCAAGCAGTGTTCAAGCCGCGGCAAGGCGCTTGCCCTGGGCGCGGGGGGTAAACTGCTCTGGCGCCAGGTTGTCGCCGCCATCGTCGGGCTCCCGTTCGGGTTCGGCCTCGCCTTTGGCCTGGACGCCATGCTAGCGGTGATGCTGGGCGGCGATTACACGCCCAGCAGCTCGGAATTCGTCTTTGGCCATTTGCGTTGGTTCTTCCAGTTCTTTATCTGGATCTATATCGCCTATCTTGGGGTCGCGCGGTTTCTGCTTTATCTCGATCGGCGGATCCGGCTCGAGGGTTGGGACCTGGCGCTGCGGCTGCGTGAGGCGGCCGCGTCGCTCGAGGAGCAGCCGGCATGATCCCGTTGGCGGCGATCGTCTGCGGTTTGCTGGGGTATGCGCAGGCGGCGGGCGCACCGGAGCAAGCCCCCGCGCCGGGCGTTGACGATTCGTGGATCGTCCGGGCGATCGAGAAGCAAAATCTGCCCTGGTACGATCCCAGCACCGGGCGATTTCAGCCAGCAGGGCTTGTGAAAGCCCGAGAGCCTGGCCGGCTGCAAGAACTGTTCGAGCGCGGCCTGGAACGCGTGCGTTCCGGGCTGCGCATGCTCCTCGATCCGATCTCGAACCTGATGCGCAGGATTGGCCGCGGGCTTTCGCGGCTTTCGCTCGGGGGTGCGTTTGCCACGGCGGGTTTGTTCGCGATTCTCTTCGGACTCCTGGTCTGGCTGGCGCGAACCTGGGGTGTGCGCGGCGAGCGGGTCCGGCGATCCTCGCCGATCTCCCTTTCGACCAATCCCGCGCGGGTGCTGGAGGCCGCGGCGGTGGAGTCGTGGACCGAGTCTGAGCTCCTCTTGCTGGCGCGCAAGCACCGCGGAGCAGGGGATCTCGCCAGCGCGATTGTCGCGCTCTTCGCCTGCCAGCTTGTGCGGCTGGAACGCGCGGGCACAATCCGCTTTGCCCCGGGGCGCACGGCCCGGCAATACGTGCGTGAGGCCCAGAAGGTCGGCCGGGCGAACGTCCTGGCCGAGTCGCTCTTGCTCTTCGAGAGTGTGTCCTACGGCCGTAGATCTCCCGCACGCGCGGACTTCGAGCGGGTGTGGCACGCGGTGGTTGAATCCCGCGACCCCGAACCAGGAGCCAGGGCGTGACACGCTTCCCCGTGATCCTTCGCGCCGCGGCACGCAGCATGGCCGTGCTCACGGTCGTCTGCATCGCCGGTTGCGGGGCAAGTCGCGAGCCGGTGGTCGATTACGCGATAGACGGCCCGAGCTTGAACGGTGTTTCCGTGCTCCGCGCGACCCTCGAATCGGTCGGCCACTCGACTCGTGTGACGACCCGGCTCGACGACGAGCTTTCCGACTGGGCCCACGCGATCATCCGGTTCGCGTCCACGCCCGGCGGGCCAGGCCGTGATGAGGAGATGTGGTATCTTGACTGGCAAGAGCTGGGCGTGGGTGGATCGCTGATCTACGTGCCGCGCGACTGCAACCTGGAGGTCGAGTACTGGGACGCGCTTCTGCGCTCGGGAAGCATTGTGGATCCGGACCTTGCCTTTGAGGCGCGGAGGCGGCGGGACGCCGCGGCCCCGTGGCCGCTCGAACTTCCCGCGCGGGAGGAGCGATACCCGCCTGACGGGTGGAAGAGCCTGGATATTGGGCTCGAGCCACGGGTCAGCCGCACGCTCTCCGGTCCCTGGGCGGAGAACATTGATGTCAAGGCGGCCGCGTTGCCGCTTCATGACGTGCTCGTGAGCCAGGGAGGCAAGATCCTGCTCACGGCCAATGAGGCGCCATTTGTCCTGGAGTTGATCGACAGGAATCCGGGCCGCAAGCTGATCGTCGCCAACGGTTCGTTTCTGCTCAACGCGGGGATGGTGAACCCGGAGCGGAGGCGGCTCGCGGCGCGGACGATCGAGTGGCTTGGCCAGCCGCCGCTGAATATCGCGATCGTCGTGGGCTGGGATCCGCTCGGCGGCGCGGAGCGATCGACCACACTCCTGGATTTGCTGGGTCGACTGCGGGCGCTGCGGATGATTGCCATCCAGATCGGTATCATGGGGCTCGCACTGGTGTTCGCGCGGTTCCCGCGGCTTGGCCGGGCGCGACGGCGCTCGGTCGAATGGGCCGGCCGCGCCGTCGCCCATGCCGAGGCGCTCGGTCTCCTGCTCGCCAGAACTCGTGATGCAGCCCGCGCGCACGCCCTGATCGCTGAATATGAAGCGGGGCGGAAACGGAATCCCTCTCTTCAACCGGGCCCGCAAGACCCTCGCGAAACGATCTCGAAACCATGAACGACGACTTCCAGACCGCCCTGAGCCCCTCGGATTCCACGGCCCATGAAACCGCCGAACTGGCCCCGCGCGCGCAAGCCGTGGCCGACTGGGTCAAGCGCGTCCTGGGAGAAGTCGAGAGCGTGTTTGTGGGCCAGTCGGATCTGGCGCGGCAGGTGCTCGTGGCGCTTCTGGCAGGCGGCCATGTACTGCTCGAGAGCGTGCCTGGCCTGGGCAAGACGCTGCTCGTGCGAGCACTTGCGCGGGTGCTCGGCTGCCAGTTTCAGCGGATCCAGTTCACACCTGACCTGATGCCTTCGGATGTGACCGGCTCGCACATCTATGACGAGCGTGCGGGAGACTTTCGCTTCCGGCCCGGGCCGGTGTTTACTCAGCTTCTCCTCGCCGACGAGATCAATCGAGCGCCGGCCAAGACGCACTCCGCACTCCTGGAAGTGATGGAGGAGCGAAGGGTGACGATCGACGGCGTCGCCCGGCCGATCGAGCAGCCATTTTTGGTGCTCGCCACCCAGAATCCGATCGAGTCCGAGGGCACTTACAACCTGCCCGAGGCCCAGCTCGATCGCTTTCTCTTCAAGCTGCTCATCGACTATCCCGACGCCGCGCGCGAGACCGAGATCCTGCGGTTGCACGCGCTTGCAAGCGGCCTTGAGCTGGATCTCGAGCGACTGGCGATGGTGACCTCGCCTGAGGAGCTGCTCGCCATGCGGGCGGCCTGCACACGGGTGCTGGTGGATGACCGCGTGCTCGCCTATGTTTCCGCCCTGGTGCGGCAAACCCGCAACTGGCCCGGTCTGGCCGTGGGCGCGTCGCCTCGCGCGGGGGTGGCGATCCTGCGCGCGGGGCGGGTCGTCGCCGCGATCGAGGGCCGCGACTTCCTCTTGCCAGACGATGTCCAGGAGATCGCACTTGCCGCGCTTCGCCACCGCGTGATGCTCACGCCCGAGGCCGAGATCGAGGGCCGCACGCCGGATCAACTCCTGCTCGAGGCCATCCGCTCCGTCGAGGTGCCGCTGCGATGATCCCCATCTGGCCCGGGCGCAGAATGGCCAGGCTTTGGCTCGTCCCCGCGCTCGCGTCGCTCATTCTGCTCCTGGACGACACGCTTGAGCCATTCATCCTGGCGCTCGACGCCACGGCCGTTTTCGTTGCGCTCCTGGATCTGGCCACGCTCGCAGGCGCGAAGCGCTTTCGCGTGGAACGCCGCCACGCGGCCACGGGGTCGCTCGATGAGCCGTTCCGCATCGAGCTCCTGGTGTCGAACCTGGGCTCGATCGATCGCCGGGTGGTGCTCAAGGACGACACGCCGGAGAGCTTTTGCACCGCGCCCGAGATGTTCGAGCTCCTCGTGCCCGCAAGATCCACAGTGGCGCTGGAGTCGAGCTCCATTCCCAGGCGCAGAGGGACCTATCAGCTCGAGCGGGCCGACCTGTTCGTTTCCAGCCGCTGGTTGCTCTGGAAGCGCTCGGTGCGGCTTGTTTGCCCAGGCGCGCTGCGGATTTACCCCAACATCCGCCAGATTGCGCGGTACACGCTGCTTGCGCGGCGGGATCACGAGCGCGTGCTGGGCGTGCGGCGCCTTCAGCGGCTGGGCACCGACAACGAGTTCGAGCGCCTGCGCGACTACGTAACGGGGGATGATCCCCGCCGGCTCGACTGGCGCGCGACCGCCCGCCGCGGCAAGCTCACATCCCGGGCCTACCAGCAAAATCAATCGCAACACGTGCTGTTCCTGCTCGATTCCGGCCGGCTTTCCGCGGGAGACGCCGGACAGGGCCTGGCGCCGCTCGACCTCGCCATGAATGCGATGCTCCTGCTGGCGCACGTGGCGCTTGGCCGCGGCGACCGGGTAGGGCTCTTCGCCTTTTCCGACCGCGTTCGCGCCTACGTGGCCCCCACCGGCGGACGGCACGCGCTCGGCCGACTCGTCCATGCCGTCCACGACGTCTTCCCCGAGTTCGTCGAATCGCGGCTCGACCGCGCCTTTCTCGAGCTCGAAGCACGCTGCCGCAAACGCTCGCTCGTCATCCTCTTCACCGCCGCCATCGACGAGACCACCGCCGCGGCCGCCAGCCTTTATCTTCGCAACCTCAAGGGCCGGCACTTGCCTCTGGGCGTGTTCCTCAGGGATCATTCGTACTACGCGCTCGCGGATGATCCCAACCGCGCGGGACGCAGACTCTACCAGTCTGCCGCGGCCGCCTCGATCCTCACCGCACGCGAGAACGTGATCAACCGCCTGGGACGCGAAGGCGTCTCCACCCTCGATGTCTTTCCCGAGGAACTGACCGCGAACCTGGTCAACCGCTATCTCGAAATCAAGGCTAAACATCTGTTGTAATGCATATGCTTTCAGAACAAATACCCCAGGATCCCGTGGCAAGCCCCCCCGACTCGCAGGGCGATAACCCGTTCGCGCCGCCGCGGCCGGAACCAGGCTCGGCCCCAACCCCAGGACCAGGCCGCAACCCCGATATCGCCGCGGTCGCCGCGCTTTCCTGGTCGATCTTCCGGCAACGGCCGCTCCACGTCATCGGCATGGTGATGGGGTTCTTCGGCGTCACATTCGCCATCCAGCTCCTGCTGGACCGGTTGCCGCGCGCCATTCAACTGGTGGGCAATGATCCCGCAATCGTGCAGTTCCTGGAATTCGCCGCGAGCATCGCCGCGATCGTGCTCTCGACCTGGATCTCGGTTGGGCTCCAGCTCGCACTCCTGCGGATTGTGCGCGGCCGGCAGACCGCGTTCGCCGACCTTTTCCGTGGCGGGCCCTACCTGGTCACGGCGATCCTGGGCTCGATCGTCATCGCGTTTCTGGTCATGCTGCCCAGCCAGGCGATCGCAAACGCATTCCTGTCGCTCACCGTCTGGCCCATCAGCCTGGCAAGCTTTTTCTCGCGGCTCGCAGTGGCGATGCTCGGCGTCGTCGCCATCGCAATCGTGCTGCTTCGGCTCAACTTCTTCGTCTTCGCCGCGATCGAGTACGAGGTCGGCGTGCGTGACGCGCTCATCGCAAGCTGGACGATCACACGCTCTCGGCTGCCCACGCTCGTGCTCATGCTGATGACCCAGGTTTGCCTGGTACTGGCGGGAGCCCTTGCGCTTGGGATCGGGCTCGTGGTCGCGCTGCCGTTCGCGTTTTTGCTCCACGCCGCGACCTACGTGCTTCTGGTCGACGCCTACCACCAATCGAGCGAGTCGATCACAGGCGAGTGAGCGCCCAGGCTCTCGTCAGCCTCCGGTTTTCCAGCGCGAGGCGACAAGCGCCACGGTCTCGCGGATCCGTTTGAGATCAGCGCGGGCGCCTGGCTGCGATTCGCTCGGCGGCTCGGGATTGGGCGGTTCCACGCCGAACAGATGGCGCATCACGGGGGTCCAGCACGCCGCAGCCAGCACGAGCTCGGCGTCGCGGTCGGGCGTGCGCGTCAGCTTGTGCGCGCGGAGATACACGCTCAACGACCGGGACGCCCCAGCGAAAAGTGCATCATAAACCGCCGCCGAGATTCCAGGCGTGCGCGCAGCCGCCGCCAGCGTCACCCGCTGATACGCCACCGCGTCACGCCAGCAACTCAGCTCCACGAACCGGGCGCAAAACAACGCCACAGCCTCAACCGGGTCCGAACCATACGCCTCCGGACTCTTCAGCTTGCCCAGAAACAAACCCTTGATCAGCTCAACAACCGCCGCAAACAGCTCGTCCTTGGACCCGAAGTGCGCGTACACCGTCGGCTTCGTCGTCCCAGCCGCCGCCGCCACGTCGTCCATGCTCGCTTCTTCCACTCCCTTCTCGAGCATCACATGCTTGGCCGCCCACAGGATTCGCTCGCGCCTCTCGTCTCGAGAAAGCGAACGAAACGACGGCTCCACGCTCTTCATGAAACTGCCTCTTGACTTGACGGTTAAGTTTATTCCGGGTAGGGTTCCTGAATCGTTCCCTTCACTTTACAGGAGCGGCCATGATTGTTGTCACCACTCCGACCGGGCAGATTGGCGCACAGGTTCTCGAGCGGCTTGTGGGGGCGGGGGCGAAGGCACGGGTGATCGCACGCGATCGAGCACGGCTTGCCTCTGGGCTTGCCGGGCGCGTTGAGATTGTACCAGGGACGCACTCCGATCCCCTGGTGCTTGCCCGGGCCTTGCCGGGAGCGCATGCGGTTTTCTGGTGCGTGCCGCCCGATTATCAGCTTCAGGATCACCTGGAGTATTACATGAATTTTTGCCGTCCGCTGGCCAATGCGCTTCCAGGCTCGTCGGTCGAGCGGGTGGTCATCGTGGCGGGGGGCCGTGGTGAAGCGACCGGCTCAGGACCCATTGGCGCCGCCCATGCCGCCATGAAGCTGATCGAGGAATCAGGGGTCCACACCCGGGCGCTTCATTGCGGGTTCTTCATGGAAAACCTGCTCCAGCAGGCAGGCACGCTCAGGCGCGACGGTGCGTTCTTCTATGCGCTTGACGGCGATCTTATGTTCCCCGTGTGCGCCACGCGGGACATCGCCGCGATGGCGACCCGGCTGCTGCTTGATTCCACCTGGACGGGGCAGGCAGGGATCGGCGTGCATGGACCTGCGCATCTTTCGCTGAACCAGATGGCGGAGATCCTGACGCGTGTGCTCGGGCGCCCAATCCGCTACCACAAGCTCCCTGCGCAGGAGTTCCGGGCGTCATTGCTCCAGGCGGGCGCGAGCCAGGCGTTCGCGGACGGGCTGCTGGAGATGTTCCAGGCGATGGCCGCGGGCCTGCATGAGGCGGTTCCACGCACTCAGGAATCGACCACGCCCACCACCTTCGAGCGCTGGTGTGACGAGGTTCTTCGTCCCGTCCTGGCCTGATCGAACAGCGCGCGTCACTTTCGTGTTGCCTCGGCCTGGGTCGCGGCCGCCTTGTTGAGCAGCTCAATCACCCGCGGCTCGTGCCAGTCAGCCGAGCCAATCTCGCTCGCCACGATCTTACCGCTCTGGTCGATGATGAACGTGGCGGGGATCCCGTCGGTCAAAAACACCGGCGGGATTCGCTCCGCGCGGAGGAACGTCATCGGCCAGTTCTTGCCCTCGAGATAG
>DAIDHX010000273.1 GCA_027451885.1 Planctomycetales bacterium | reverse complement strand
GCGGTCCCATTGACAAGGTCTTGCGTGATGGCGACCGGGCGGCGGCGGACATCGACGACGTGATTCTCGCCGGCGGTGCGACCCGAACGGGGGCTGTCCGCGATTTCATCCGCGAGTATCTGGGCAAGGAACCGCGGATTGCCTTCAATCCGGACGAGGTGGTTGCGCTCGGCGCGGCGGTCCAGGCCGCGCTCATTGCCGACGACCACGCCGTCGACGATATGGTCATGACGGACGTCTGCCCCTTCACGCTCGGAGTCGAGGTCTCCAAGAACTTCGCCGGCAGCCACCAGAGCGGTTACTTCCACCCTGTGATCCATCGCAACACGACCATCCCGGTTTCCCGGGAGGACATCCTGGCGACGATCACGCAGAATCAACGGCAAATCCTGCTCCGGATCTATCAGGGCGAAAGCCGCAAGGTCAAGGAGAATCTGCTGCTGGGCGAGCTGCGAGTGGAAGACATTCCGCCCGGCCCAGCCGGCTCACCTGTCGTGGTGCGATTCACCTACGATCTGAGCGGCATTCTCGAGATCGAGGCCTTCGTGCCGGATTCGCAGCGGCGGTTTCGCACGGTGCTGACGCAAAACGCGGCGGGGCTGTCAGAGGATGAGATCGCACGGGCGATCGAGCGGCTAAGCAAGATCAAGTTCTACCCGCGCGACCGGATGGAAAACCAGCGGCTCGTCCTGTACTGCGAACGCGTTGTCGGTGAGATTGCGCCCGCGCAGCGGCAACAGCTCGAAGAGGCCCTCGACCTGTTCGAAAGCGCCATGTCTTCTGGTGATCGCGCGCTATTCGCGCACGCCCGGGCGGGTCTGCTCTTGCTGCTTACGCAACTGGGCTTCGGCTACGAAGAGGAAGGCGCGCCTTACCATGACGCGGACTGACCCCAGGGCCCATGCACAGGCGCTGCTCCGCCTGAACCCGTATGAATCCGCGCGGCTGATCGTGGAGCAGAGATCGCGGTATCTGGGGCTCGAGAACCAGGCATCGACCCCGCCGTGCCCTGCCTGGGAACTGCGCCATCGGCGCCGGGGCGCGGAGCACGCGCTCCAGGAACTCCGCAGCGCTTTCTGGAGTTCGCCGCTCCCAGAAATCCACTCGCGCCTGGCCGCGCTTGACCTCGACGGCATGCCCGACCTGGCTGCCTCGGCCGCACGTTTGGCCGCGGCCGCCGCGCTTCGACCGGAAATCGAGCGGCTTTATGACGACCCCAGGTCGAGCGTGGAATTCGTGCACGAATTGAGGCAGATCTTCATCTTACCGCCCGCTCCGGCCAGCCAGAAGAAAGCCGAACTGGAGCAAGGGCGCTCGCTTTCGCGAAAGTCTCGAGCCGCCAGGAAAACCGCGCGCCTCATCCGCAAGTACTACCCAGAGATCCACCGGCTCGATGCCGAGTGGCTCGATCAGATCGCCTCGACACGTCAGCGCCTCAGCCCAGCCAAGGACCCCCGGGAGAGCAAGCTGTTCTGGTCCTGCCTAATCATATGCATGATTATTGGCCGCATCATATTGTTACTCTTACGGTCCCACTAATGATGAATGAACGGGGCGAGCCGCGCTGGGAGCTATTGCCGCACGACCCGCTCGGGTTCTTCGGTCTGACGGGTTCCTTCGACCGCAAGGCGCTCAAGCAGCGGTATACAGAGCTCATTCGGCGCTACAAGCCGGAAAAGTATCCCGACGAATTCCAGAAGATTCGAGCCGCGTTCGATCAGCTCGATGCGTGGTTGCGATTGGGCCGAGAGCAGCAGGCCGATCCGGCCGCGGGGCCGGGCTTGTTCATGGAGCAGGACGATCTCCAGGAGCCGATCGACCACTTCATCTGCGCACTCCCTGCGCCTTTGCAACCCGAGCAGGAGCGGGTCTTGCACCTGGCCACGCGGCTGGAGAGCGAAGAGCCCAGCCAGCTTTACCAGGAGCTCGAGCATCGGCAACGCAAATCGGTGCAGGACTACTACGCACTCGCCGTGCTTTCAGACCTGGTCGAGCCCGGGAATCGGCTGGCATTCCCGCGCTGGGTTCTGGAAGGAATCAAGGCATTTCCACAGGACAGAGCGCTGGCCGCACTCCTGTCTGAAACGTTACGTCAAACCGACTTCGGAGACGACAACGCCGCGGTCCTGCTCCAGGTCAGCCAGGTGATCACGACGGACCAGTTTTATTACTACACCGAGCCGCTCTGGCGGCGGGTCATCAAGCGCGAGCCGGGCGCGGATTTCGTGGCTGTGCTGGCACAGTGCGAGCAGAACCTGCGCGACCATCAGATCGAGGCCAGGGTGGCGTTTTATGTACGCATCCTGCGGGTTGCGCTCTGGCATGCTCCTGACCCGTGGATCACAAAATCCACTGCTTATATGAAGGAGCATCACGATCAACTCAGCGACGAGCTGGAATATGAAATGGAGCTCAACCTGCAACTGGCCCGTTATCGTGGCGTCGCTCATCTTTTCCGGGACGGCAGCCCGGAACGAGAATCGATCGACGGTTGCATTCGCGCGTATTGCGAGCTCGAGGAAGAGCAGGCGGCCGAGCATGTACTGCGGACGCAGCTTGCGCTGGCCGCGGAGCGGCGGAGCTTGCTCGATGCCTTGCCGTTCGACGAGGTGAAAGACCACTCCGCCGCTTATGAAGCGCTCCGCTGGATCACGCATGCCAGCCACGTTCGGCTGGGTATCGACTGGACGCCGCCGGATCGCGACGCAGTCTGGAACGATACAATCCGGTTCATGAAGGCAGTGAATTCGCAGGAGGATCACAACACCTGGCAATTACTCGCCCTCTTGAAGCACATCCTTGATTTTGGGATGTTATTCTTTCTCGCGGTGGGTGTAGCCATTCCAGCGGCCCTCATGATCGTGCTCGTGGCGACAAGGGGGTTACGGCTTCCCGCGGAAAACCCCGACGTCTTCCTCATCCTGTCGTTGGTCGCGGCCATCATCTGTACGTCCGTTCTCTATCTTGCCGTCCTGCGTAAGCGAACGACGACGCGCTGGTTTGGAATGTGGGAGGAGCGGATCGCCCGCCGCAAATATCGGCGTCGTTGGCGAATCCAGGTCTTCTGGTTCCTGTGTCGAACCCAGTATCCGCTGGAAGACGTTCGCTCCACTCTGTCAACGATTGAGCAGCAGAGTCTCGGTTCCAGCAAGACTGTTACCTGGCTGTCCCGCTTTCTGAAGCAGGATTTCGGCCTGGCGTTCTGTGCTTTGGCCAGCAGGTACCAGTGCTGAGGAGTGGATTACGCCCGCACGGGAAACGCAAGGACTGGACGGGAAACGCAAGGACTGGCAGGCGTCCGGGTCGCCGGTCCTGCAACGGCCGGCGCGAGACAGTCGGAGCCCATCACATCGGCCTGTGTTGCTAGTGCATCTTACGCGTGGCCGCTTGCCAGAGTTCGAGCAGTTCGGCGGGATCGCGGACGGTAAGATCGACGGTTGGTGGCCGGTTCTCGTGCCTGGTCTGGTCGATCCAGATGGTGAACATACCGGCTGAGCGACCGCCGAGCATGTCGCTTGCGGTGCTGTCTCCGACCATGGCGACGGCGCCTGCGGGACGTCCGACGCGTTCGATGGCGACGCGAAAGAGGGGATGCTCGGGTTTGCCGAACGTGACGGGCCGCACGCCCGAGGCGGTGGCGATGGCCTCGGCCAGGGCGCCGCAGCCGGGGTCGAAGAGCGCGGGGCCGACGGGAAAGCGAGCGTCGAGGTTGATCGCGTAGAAGGCTGCGCCCGCCGCCACGGCCCGCGCCGCCGCGCGGAGCCGGCCGTAGCTGAAATCGACATCCACCCCGACAATCACCGCCTTGGCCGTGTGGGCCTCGTGCTCGGCGACGGGCGTGCAGCCGGCCTCGCGGAGGATTCCTGAGAGCTCTTCCGTCCCCACCGCGAAGACCGGGACCGGTCCCAGGCGGCGGCAGATCTCATTGCCGACCAGGTCGAAGGCGGAAACCACGTCGTTCGAGTCGGCATGAACACCCAGACTCTGGAGCTTCTCCCGGAGCACGCCGCCCCCATGGCGCGAGCAATTCGACGCGAACACCACGCCCGTGCCCGCCTTCTGAAGCGCCTTGACCAGATCCGCCGCGCCTGGCAAGAGCTTCGGACCCTCCCAGATCGTGCCGTCGAGGTCGAACACAAAGCCCTGGAGGGCGGCCAGGGCCTGTTCGAGACCGGCGGTGAGCTCTCTCGCCATGCGATTACCGCTCCATCTAAAGACGCGGGACCGATTACCCGTCACGAATCCGAATTCTAGCAGGGTCCCCCTGCGCTTCGCTGCGCGGGCGTACTGGCTCCATGTGTTACCATGGCAGTCTCAGGCTGGGGATGCTAAGATTTGAGCCGTCGTCGCGCGAGCCCTGGCCCTCCACGGAGCGTCGGGCGACCTTGTCGGATCTTGACCACCGGCCCGGAGGCCCAATCGCATGAACCTGCTGGAACAGCTTCGCACGATGACGGTCGTCGTCGCCGACACGGGCGATTTCGAACAGATCGCCCACTTCAAGCCCCGAGACGCGACCACCAACCCCTCGCTCATCTACAAAGCGGCCCAGATGCCGCAATACAAACGGATCGTCGAGGAAGCAATCGCCGCGGCCCGCGATGAGGTCGCCGCCGACTCCAGCGAATTCGTGAATGTGTGCATCGATCACCTGTTCGTGGGCTTCGGGCTTGAGATCCTGAAGGTCATCCCAGGGCGGGTTTCGACCGAGGTTGACGCGGGGCTTTCATTCGACACCGAGGCCACGATCCAGAAGGCCCGGCGGCTGATCGGTCTCTACGAGGCCGCGGGCATCGATCGCAAGCGAATCCTGATCAAGATCGCCTCCACCTGGGAAGGTATCCAGGCAGCGGAGAAGCTCGAGAAGGAAGGCATCCACTGCAACCTGACGCTGCTCTTCAGCTTTGCGCAGGCGCTTGCCTGCGCCCAGGCGAAGGTGACCTTGATCTCGCCGTTTGTGGGCCGAATCCACGACTGGTACTGCAAGGACCGAGGGGTGAAGTCGATCCCCGCGACCGAGGATCCGGGCGTGCAATCGGTGGCACAGATCTATCAGTATTACAAGAAGTTCGGCCACAAGACCGAGGTCATGGGGGCGAGCTTCCGCAATATTGGCGAGATCACGGAGCTTGCCGGCTGCGACCTGCTGACGATCGCTCCCGAGCTGCTCGACGAGCTCGAGAAGCAGGAAGGCAAGCTCGAGCGCAAGCTCTCGTCTGAGGCGGCCAAATCGGCCTCGATCGAGAAGGTCGTGGTCGACGAGAAGTCGTTCCGCTGGATGCTCAACGAGGACGCGATGGCGACCGAGAAGCTCGCCGACGGCATCCGCCGCTTCAACGCGGACCTTGTGAAGCTGCGGCAGCAGACCGCTGCGCTTTCGCGCGAGCTGGTGGGCGTCTAGTTTTCGCCATTCGATCGAGCTCGCGAGCTCCCCATGACCCAGGCCGATCCAGAGCCGGTGCGTTTGACCAGGCTGGCCAAGCGTGCCGGCTGCGCAGCCAAGCAGCCGCCTGACTTTCTGCTCGCGCTGCTGGGCAAGCTCCCCGCGGTGACCGATCCCAACGTGCTCGTGGGGCACGCGACCTCGGACGACGCCGCGGTCTATCGCCTGAGCGACGAGCTTGCGCTCGTTTTCACCACGGACTTCTTCACCCCGATCGTCGATCGCCCGCGCGACTTTGGGGCGATCGCGGCCACAAACGCGCTTTCGGACGTTTATGCGATGGGGGGCGAGCCGTTCATGTCGCTCTCCATCGTGGGCTTTCCTTCGGCGTCCCTGGGCCCGGAAGTTTTGGTTGAGATCCTCGAGGGGGCGGCGGCGAAGGCGATCGAGGCAGGCGCGCCGATTCTGGGCGGGCATACGATCCAGAGCGACGAGCCGATCTTCGGCCTGGCCGTGGTGGGGCGCGTCGATCCCAGGCGCGTGCTGGCGAACTCGGGTGCGAAGCCCGGCGACCTGCTCGTGCTCACGAAGCCGATCGGTCTGGGGCTGATCACCACCGCGGCCAAGCGTGGCGAGGACCACCTGGGCGCGATCGAACAGGCGATCGCGCTTATGACCACGCTCAATCGTTCGGCGGCGGAGGTGCTCGCGCCCGTGGCGCACGCTCTGACCGACGTCACTGGGTTTGGGCTGCTGGGCCACCTGCGGAACATGGCCGCGGCAAGCCATGTGCTGGCAACGGTGTGGCTCGACTCGGTTCCGATCCTGGACGCGGCCCGGGTTTATGTCGAAGCTGGCTTCGCGCCCGGCGGCACGCACGCCAATCGGCGATTCCTGGCAAGTTGGGTCGATTATGAGCCCGGCGTGGGCGATCACGAGCAGCTTTTGCTCTGCGACGCCCAGACGTCCGGCGGCTTGCTCGCGGCCGTGCCGGCGGAGTCCGCCCCGGATCTTTTGCGGGCGCTCCACGAGCGCGGCCTCGCGCATGCGCGCGTGATCGGCACAATCGAGGCGGCAACAGAACCACGTTTGCGCGTTGGACGGCATGCCCCGGAGATCGGTTGAGCCGCGGCTCATTCCGCCTTGCGGCTGGCCCCTGTCGATCTTGACAGGATCGCTGGAGTGCTTACGATCACCGCGCATGCGCCCGGGGGAAACCTCGGCCTCACGTCCATCGGCGCCGGGGACTCCGGCGGAAACGCCTTGATCGCCCATGGGGCGGCTCATCTCGAGCGAAACGGGTGCCTGCGTGCGCCCGCCGCGGAGCAATCGCATGAGGGATCGCGAGGGCGGAAAACAGCGGCTCACGCTCGAGCGTCTCGAAGCGCGGATCGCCCTGTCCGCCACGGCAGAAGCCTCCGCGATCGAGGTTCGCGAGCCGGGGCTCGCCTTCAAGGTCTCGAGCGCGAACGTCCAGATCCACGAAGACATCAACCTGATGGCCGCGATGAGCACGAAGGCAGGCCGGCCCGTCGTTTCCGGCCAGGTCGAATTTCAGGAGCTCGGGCCCAGGTCGCGCGTGCTCGGCTTCGCCAAGATCAACAAGAAGGGCGAAGTCAGCTTCCTCGTCCACGCACCCGCGACGCCCGGCACGTTCGTGGTTGACGCCCGCTATATTCCCCCGCCCGGGCACAGGTCGCTCGGGGAAACCTCAGCGCCGATCACGATCAACGTCGTTCCACTCGCCGTGTCGTCGTTCCGCGTCCAGCCGCTCGTGCGTTACGGTAAGATCGGTGAGCCGCTCGGGTTCACAGTGACCGCGCTGAATGCGCTCGGACAAACGGTCACCGACTACACGGGAACGATCGATCTTACGAGCCCAACCGATTCCGCCAGCAAGTTCTCAAAGCAGTTCTACATCGGCTATAGTCTGCCGCCGCCCATCCCCTGGACGCTCGGTCTTGCCACCTTCACAACCACCACCTACCAGTTCAAATCGTCGGACCAGGGAACGCACACCTTCTATTCCACCGTCAGCTTCGGCAAGGCGGGGGCGGAGTCGGTGCGGGCGCAGGAAGCCACGAACTCCCGGGTCCGTGGCGAGGCCGTTTTCGCCATCGCCTGAGCGCTGAAATACAGGGGAACAGGCCCCTGCGCCGGCTCTGGCGACTCAATCGCGCCTCTGCTACCATCCTTGTGAAGACAGTCGTCGGAGCATCTCGCGTATCACATCGAGGAGGCCCGCCGTGCCGGTGAATCGAGCCATCCCCCGCGCTGGGGTGTTCTGCGTGCTGCTGGCGATCAATCCCACGGCGGGTGCCCAGGTGACCAAGCAGGGGGTGCCGACCGAATCGCCCGCGCGGGACGCAATCACCCCCAGGGAAGATGCGAAAGCCGCCGCGGCGAGCCCGGTCACCGAGATCGTGGAACAGCTCGTGCAGGCCCTCAGGCGCTATCCCGCGCGGCCGACCACGAATCCCAACCAGGTCGGTTTATTCCTACTGGATCCAAGACAGGGCGGTCCTGTGCTGATCGCCTCCGAGCCCGATGCCCGGCTCGATCGCCTGAGCGGTCCGGTGTGGTCGCACGACGGCACGCGGATCGCGTTCACGGCGGCCGGGGGTGCGTCAAGCGCGCCCGTGATGCGGATGAAGATCATCGACGCGGACGAAGGCCGGCCGCGGGTGCGCGACCTCGGGGCAGGCGCGTGGCCGGACTTTTCTCCCAACGACGCGCGGATCCTGTTCTTCGAGCGCAAATATGACCTGAAGGAGCCTGGCGGCGTCTTTCTCATGAAGGCCGACGGATCGGGCCGGCAGTTGCTGGGAACCGTCGGCGTGCCGATCACGCTGGTGAACCGGTTCGGAAGGCCGCGGTGGGGGCCGAACGGGCGCGAGTTCTTCATCGCGGACTCCATGCCCAGGGTCCAGCTCACGATCGTGGACACAGTGCCGGAATCGAGCGGCGTGGTTGTGCTGCCCGACAACAGGCAGATCCACTCGGTGCCAGGCTGGGTTGCACCCGGCACGATCCTGGCCGCGCTTTCCATCTTGAACAACCAACCCTGGGAGATCGCGCTTCTGGACGTCTCGAAGCCCGGGGAGAGCCAGATCAAGGAATCGTTGTGGAAGGGAGACCAGCGCCAGTCGCTCATACCGTCCTTTCCGATCTACAACGAGGCCACGAAGACCTACGCCTTCGTGGGTCGCAATCGAATGCAGCCGGCGGAGAACGCGGCCGCGAACACCGGGCCGAAGCCCTGGGGGATCTACACCTTCAAGGCGGGGGACAAGGCGCCCGCGCTCCTGAACAAGGCGGAATTCGAGCTCCCCGCGACCGATCTCGCGTTCTCGCCCGACGGCCGGTACGTGCTCTTTTGCTCGAATCTTTCCGCCCAGAGCCGCGTGCCGCGCGGGCGGGCTCAATCGGTGGTCGCCCCCGCCGTCTCGGGCATCACGATCGACGGCGATCTCAAGGACTGGCCCGCGGCCATGCCCCGCCAGCCCATCGACAACGCGCACCAGTTTTACTTCACCAACAGCCTGGGACCACGGCAAAACGCGTTCATGTCAACAAGTGCAGACCTAAGCGCTTGCTTCATGGTGGGGTATGACCCGAAAGATCAGCTCCTGAAGCTGGCGGTGATCGTGCGCGACGACAAGCTTGTGGTGGGCAATACCAGCCCCTGGGATACCGACTCGATCGAGGTTTATGTCGACGGCCTGCACAAGGAGACTTCGTCGCCCCTTCCCAACGTGGCCAACTGGGTCGAAACGGTCGACGCCGGCGAGCTGCCCTTGCTGCAGTACATCGGCATTCCGGGCAAGGGGCGCGTGTACGGCGTGATGAAGTCGTCCGGGGTCGAGCGCGGTGAGGAGAACCCGATCTTGACCAATGGCGACATCAAGAAGACGAAAACGCAGATGGCTTTCAAGCGGACCGGGGACGTCACCGTGTATGAGTGGTCGATCCAGGCGTTCGACCATTATCCGGACCAGCCGACGAAGCTCGAGCCGGGGGTGCAGATTGGCTTTGACATCGTGATCTGCGACCGCGACGCGGCGGCCGAAAAGCCCGTGAGCCCAGGTGATCCCGAGATCGAGCGCCCCGTCTGGGTCTGCTGGGGGCCAAGCTGGCGCATGATGAAGCACTTCGACCCGGCGAACCTGGGCGAGATCATCATCGGCCGTGCACCATGAGGGAGAGCGGCATGCGTGCGAGTGTCTCGGTTGGATTGGCGCTCGTGTTCGCGAGTCTCGCCCCCGCGCGGGGCGAGGACGCGGTTTCAACGTCGGTCGGGGCGCTCGCCCAGGCGCTTGAGCGCTGGCCGGCCCGGCCGGTCTCGGGCATGGTTCAGATGGGGCTTTACCTGGTGCGCTTGAGCGACGGCAAGGCCACGCTGATCGCGGCCGAGCCGGAGCCTCATCTCAGGCTGATGGGCACGCCCGCGTGGTCGAACGACGGCAAGACGATCCTCTTCACCGCGAAGGGGGGCAACCCCAATGCGCCCATCTTTCGCATGAAGACGATCAGCCTGTCGAACGGCAGACCCGTCGTTCATGACCTGGGCAAGGGGGGGATGGCGGACCTTTCGCCCGACGGTGAACGCATTCTGTTCTTCGATCGCAAGTTCGACGAAAAGGACCCAGGCGGCATCTGCATGATGCGCAAGGACGGCACCAGGCGCGAGCTGCTCGGCCCGTTTGGCGAGCCCATTATCGCAACCTACATGTACGGCCGCCCGCGCTGGTCTCCCGATGGCAGGTCGTTCCTGGTCTCGACCCTCATGCCTCAGTGCCAGCTCTCGATCGTGGGGGTCGACGCGGCGTCGAGCGGGCCGGTCGTGCTCGGAGGCCGCCAGATTCGCGCGGTGCCGACCTGGGTCGGGCCGGGGGAGATCCTGGCGTCGCTCTGGCCGGTCCAGGGCAACCAGTGGGAAATCGCCCTCCTGGACGTGACCATCCCCGCGCGGGCCTCGATCAAGGAAATCTGGTGGACCCAGAAAGACGAGACGATCACCTGGCCCACCTACGCGGTTTACCACGCCCCCACGAATCGCGTGGCCTTTTGCGGCGTGAAGGGGAACTTCGGCGATTCGCTTTACATCTTCGAGCGCGGCAAGGAGGACTCGCTCAAGCGGGTGGAAAAGGAGGGATCCGAGAGCGAGATTTGCGACCTGGCGTTCTCACCCGACGGCCGTTACCTGCTGTTTTGCTCGACCCGCGGCTCTGAGACGCGCATCCCGCGCGGACGCGCCCACTCCGCGCGCGTGCCCGCGATCACCGGTATCAAGATCG
Organism: Planctomycetales bacterium; assembly: GCA_027451885.1. Taxonomy (GTDB): domain Bacteria; phylum Planctomycetota; class Planctomycetia; order Isosphaerales; family Isosphaeraceae; genus JAKBAP01. Next base: position 2,951 of record DAIDHX010000273.1, on the reverse strand, counting down.
ACGGCGATCTCGCCGACTGGCCCGCCGCCATGCCGCGATACCCCATCGACCATCTGGACCAGACGTATCCCACGATCAGCCCCGGCGACCGGCAACACGCGTTTCTTGCCACAAGCGCCAATCTCAGCGCCTGCTTCATGGTGGGCTACGATCCCAGGGAACAGCTCGTCCATCTGGCCGTGATCGTGCGCGACGACAAGCTGGTCATCGGCAACACGAGCCCCTGGGACACGGACTCGATCGAGGTCTACCTCGACGGCACTCGTAGCGAGGGCCGCAACAACTTCCCCGCGCTCGTACCTTACAACGAGAGCTTTGACCCCGGCGACATGCCGGTGCAGCTTTACGCCGCGATCCCAGGCAAGGGACGCGTTTACGGCATCAAGAAATCCGCCGGCGTGGAGCGGGGCGAGGAAAACCCCACCCTGGCCTTCGGCGACATCAAGAAAACCAGAACGAAAATGGCGTTTCGCCGTGAAGGTGATGTCACAATCTACGAATGGTCGCTGCAGCCCTTCGACCATTTTCCGGACGAGCCCACCCGGCTCGAGCCGGGCGTGCGCATTGGCTTCGATCTTCGGGTCTGCGACCGCGATGCGGCGCTCAAAAACCCTGGCGGACCGCAGGAGCCCGAGTCCAATCGCACGGCGATCGTTTCCTGGGCGCCTCCGTTCCAGCTTAGCAAGCAAACGTTTCCCGGAGCGCTAGGCGAGCTCGTTCTCGATCGCGCGCCCTGAGGCGACCGCTCTGGAGCCTCGGTTTCCGCAGCCGATTCGGTTCGTCAAACGGGTGCTGGTGCATTATGATAGGGGATTGCGTGCGATCGGGCGCGATCGCGGTTTCTGGGTCGAAGGGTTTTCTCGAGCATGCCGGCGGGTCCACAGGACGGGTCGATCAGCCACCGAGCGCCTGGCGATTCCGGCTTGCGGACCCGGGCGCCTGAATTGCTCGCGCCCGCGGGGGACGCCGTTGCGCTCCGTGCGGCGATCGAAAACGGCGCGGATGCCGTGTACTTTGGCCTCGAACGCCATAACGCCCGCTTCCGCGCTCATAATTTCACGCTCGACACCCTGCCCGCAACCATCGCCACACTCCACCGCCGCGGCGTCAAGGCGTACGTCACGCTCAACACGCTCGTCTTCACGCACGAGCTGGCCGAGCTCGAGGAGACCGTGCGCGCGATCGCACACGCGGGCGCGGACGCGGTGATCGTGCAGGATCTGGGGCTGGTCGAGCTGATTCGTGCGGTCGCCCCCGGGCTCGAGATCCACGGCTCGACGCAGATGTCGATCACAAGCGCGGCCGGAGTCGCGCTCGCGGAGGAGCTGGGCTGTTCTCGCGTGATTCTCGCCCGCGAGCTCTCACTGGCGGAGATCGAGCGGATCCGCCGCGAAAGCACGCTGCCGCTCGAGGTCTTTGTCCATGGCGCCCTGTGCGTGGCCTATTCCGGGCAGTGCCTCACGAGCGAGGCGCTCGGCGGCCGGTCCGCCAACCGCGGCGAGTGCGCCCAGGCCTGCCGCATGCCCTACCAGATCGTTTGCGACGGAAACGACGTCGACCTGGGCGAAACGCAGTACCTGCTCAGCCCGCAGGACCTGGCCGCGCACGACCTGATCCCTCAGCTTGTCGAGCTGGGCGTCGCCTCGCTCAAGATCGAGGGCAGGCTCAAGGCGCCTGAGTACGTGGCGAGCGCAACCCGGCATTACCGCCGGGCGCTCGACGCCGCCTGCCGGCAAGAGCCTTCGCCGCTCGATCCCGGCGATATCGCCGAGATGGAGCTCTCGTTCTCCCGCGGCTTCTCCCACGGCTTTCTCGACGGCACCAATCACAAGATCCTGGTGCGCGGAGATCATGCCAAGAAGCGTGGGATCCTTCTGGGCTCGATTGCCTCGATCTCTCGCGGCGGCGTTCGCTTCACCCCGCTTGCGCCCATCAAGCCCGGTGACGGAATCGTGTTCGACGGCGACGCGCGCACAGGCCGGCCCGAGCAAGGCGGGCGGGTTTACGAGGTCGTGCCCTGCCTAGGCGCGAACACCGAGCTCGAGCTCCGCTTCGGCCGCGGCGATCTCGACCTGGCCGCGCTTGCACCCGGCCAGCGGATCTGGAAGACCGACGATCCCGAGCTCATGCGCAAGCTGCGCAGGAGCTTCGAGGGCAAGCCCACGCGACTGGTCGCGCTCGACCTGGAAGTCACGCTCGGTGAGGGGGAGCCAATCCGCATCGCCGCGCGGACCGAGACCGGGCGATCGGCGCGGGTGGAATCGTCAGAGCGGCTCGCGCGGGCTGAAAAGACGCCCACGGATGAGTCGCTCCTGCGTGAGCAGCTTGGCCGGCTGGGGGACACGATTTACCAGCTTCGCCGCCTGGACGCGCGGATCGACGGCCGGCCGCTCGCGCCCCGGAGCCTGCTCAACGAGCTGAGACGCACGCTCGTGGCCCAGCTTGACGCCGCCGCGGAACCGAGTTTCGCCGTCAGCTCCGAGCCCGTGCTGCCGCGTTTGCTCGAGCCGCTCGCGCGGGAGCGCAACCACACGCCCGCGGACGCGAAGCCAGAGCTCGTCGTCCTCTGCCGCCGCCTCGAGCAGATTGCGCCAGTGCTCGATGCAGGCGTGAAGACGATCGAGCTCGATCTGAGCGATCCCAAGGCGTGCAAGCCAGGCGTCGTGATCGTCCGCGAGCGTTCCAGCGAGGCCAGGGTCTACCTGGCCACGCCGCGGATCGAGAAACCAGGCGAAGGCAACCTCTTTGGCTTCCTGGCGAAACAGGGGGCGGATGGCCTGCTCGTGCGCAACGCCGGCGGCATGGCCTACTGCCGGGCGCAGGCTGTGCCCTTCCTCGCCGACTTCTCGCTCAACGCCGCCAACCCGCTCTCGGTGCGGATGCTCCGGGAGCGTGGCGCCCAGCGCGTGACGGCATCGTACGACCTGAATATCGCCCAGCTTCTCGACCTG
>DAIDHX010000272.1 GCA_027451885.1 Planctomycetales bacterium | reverse complement strand
GCACGTAGCGCAGGCGAGAGAGCGAATTCGTGCCTGGTCCGCGCTCGCCGCCATCGCCCGGCCGGTTCCAATAAGAGCCCGAAGCGTCCGCTCGTTCGTCTTGCCCGCCCTGGCCGCGCCGATCCGCCTCGCACCTGCAATCCGCCACGCTAAATCAGACACACTCGCTGGCGCGTCGTGCTCGTATTGGTCGTGGTCGTATTGGCCGTGGTCGCGCGGAGCTTGCGAGGGCGAACACGGTGTCTGGGTTGGGACACCCTCGCTCGCGCTTCGGGCTCGTATTGGTCGTGGTCCTATTGTTCGTTCCTGGTCCGCCCTCGACGCCATCGCGTTGCCAGGGCGAATACGGGCACGAAGGGTCCCCTTGAGGGTCTTGCCCGCCTGGCCGCGCCGATCCGCCTCTCACCTGCAATCCGCCACGCTAAATCAGACTCACGAGCGCGCGCTTCGGGCTCGTAGTTACCAGTGCGAATGCGGGCGCGAAGGGTCCCCTCGCGAGTCTTGCCCGCCCTGGCCGCGCCGATCCGCCTCGCACCTGCAATCCGCCGCCCTAAATCAGACACACGAGCGGACGCTGAGAACCGGCAGACACGCGGGCCTTCTGCCGTTGAGTCCAGCTTCTCAGGCTCGCTGGGGTTCGTTCAGGGGGGAAGATCGCAGGCACGCGGGTCCGCGTGTGGGATGATCTGGAGCGGAAGCGGCCTGTGCGTTCTCTTGCGCGCGCAGGCCGCGGGGCTTGCGTTACCGTTTTCGCGCTCGTTTTGCGGCGACCACGTGGTGGATCACCGCGTGGGCTCGAGAATGGAACATGGGGTGATGCGGCCGAGCGTGGAAGCGGGCTGCGGAGCTGCCCCTCGGGTGGTGCTTTTTGGAGTGAATGACCGTGGTGGAGGTCAGCACGGGAGAGACCGAGGTGGGAGTGGTGGCGAGCACGGCGGAGAGTGTGGCGGCAGGCGGGGGCGTGAGCGCGGCGGAGGGAGGAGTTACCGGTCCCACGACCGCCGCGATTTGCCGGGGGCCGATGACCACGGTTGGGGAGGTCGTCGCCTGGAGCTGATACGCGCCGATGTCGTTGACGCCGGAGCGTGGCTCGCCGCGCTGGTCGAGCGTTGGCACGGTGACGCCTGTGATCGAGGTCGCGCCTGCTCCAATGGCCGGCGAGGTGGGCGTCAAGGCGATTGTTTGGGTTGGGCCGCCGTTATTGCCGAGCGGCAGGATTCCGGGATCGGCCACGCCCACGAGGTTGCCATTGACGCCGCTCGTAAGGCCGCCGGAACCGCCTGTGCCGATCAGGTTGTTCGCGCTGGCGGCGGCGGCCGTGCCGGCGATGTCGCTCGCTGTGGAGCCCGCCAGGGTGTTGGCCGCGACGAGGGTGTTGTAAAGCGTCGTGGCGCCTCCGGCCGCGTCGATACCGCCGCCAAGGCCGCCGGTCTGGGCCGTGTTGTCGGCGATGGTGACGTTGACGGACTGGAAGGTTCCGGTATTGAACACGCCGCCGCCGTCGAGGCCGGAATTCTGGGCGATGGTGTCGTTGACGAGGTTGGCCGCGCCTGCGTTGTAGAGCCCGCCGCCGCTCGTGCCGGAGTTGCCGGAGAGGGTTGATTCCTCGAGCGTGAGCGTTGCGCCGGTTTCGTTGGCGATACCGCCGCCGTCGATCGCGCTGCTCGCGGCCACGGTCGAGGTGCTGAGCGTCAGCGTTCCTTGATTATCAATCCCGCCGCCAAGCCCGCTGGTTCCCCCCGCGCCCAGGGCGCTGCCGCCGGTGATTGTCACGCTCGCGATCGTGGCCGTGGTGCCGGACGCGACGCGGATCACGGTGGACTGTCCACCCCCCGAGATCGTCACGCCGTTCGTTGAGCCTTCGATTCCCACTGGCGTGGTGGAATTGGCGAAGACGAGCGGGCCGCTGGTGAGCGTGATTGTTTGCGGCGTCGAGAACACCCCCGCGGTGTCGAACAGGATGATGTTGGCCGACGGGGTGGTCAGATTGGCGGGGTTGTTGTTGACGCTGTTGTTGGCCCAGCCCACGGCCGCGCGGAGAGTGCCGACGTCGGTGGTGTCGGCCGTCGAGGTAACGAGGTATGACGAGCTGGCCTCGAAGGCGCCGATGTCGACGGTTGTTCCGGCGTTAAAGCCGTCTGGCCCGCGGAGCGCGCCTCGCTGGTCGGTCGTGGGCACGGTCACGCCGGAGATGGTGCTCGAGCCGGCGTCGATCGCCGGGCTGCCCGCAAGCAGGGCGATGGTCTGGGTGGGGCCGCCGTTGCTGGCCAGAGCGCCAAGCAAGGGGACCAGCACGCCGACCTGGTTGCCGTCGACGCCGTTTGTGAGCCCGCCGCCGGATCCGATCAGGTTATAAGCGCTTGTGGAATCGACTGTGCCGGTGATGTCGCTGGCGACCGAGCCGGAGGAGCTGCCCGCGGTATTGAGCACGAGGATCGTGTCGTTCAGGACCACCGAGCCGTGCGAAATGGTAATGCCGCCGCCGGAACCGCCTGGGCCGACGGAGTTATAGGCGAGTGTGCTGCTGGTGATCGCAAGCTGCCCGGCGTTGTTGATGCCGCCGCCGGTCTGGTCTGCGAAGTTGTCGGCGATGGTGCTGTTGGTGATGGCCATGACGCCGGCGAGATCATTGGCGATGGCGCCGCTGTTGAAGGACGTGGAGGTCGAGACCGTGCTGCCTGTGATGGTTGCGGTTGCGTTGTTGTAGATTGATCCGCCTTCGGTGGCCGCGTTGCCGCTGAAGGTGCTATTAAGCACGCTGAGGGAGCCGGCCTGGTTATAGATTGCGCCTCCCTGGAAGGCGAGCCCGGTGCCGAAGAAGCTGTTGTCGATGGTGGCGGTACCGGCGTTTTCGAGGGCGCCGCCCAGGCCGTAAGGCGCCTGGTTGTTGGTGAACGTGGAGCCGACGATGTTCAGCGTGCCGGCGTTGTAGACGGCTCCGCCGTAGAGGGGCAGGACGCTGCCGGCCTTGTTGCCGGAGAGGGTGTCGTCCGAGAGCGTGAGCGATCCGCTGTTGAGCACGGCCGCGCCCTTGAGCGAATTGCCGCCGGAGATTGTGAGCCCGCTGATGGTGACGGCGGAGCCGGCGGCCACATTGAAGACCTGCAGCAGTCCGCCGCCGCTGATGTTCACCACCCCCGCGCCGGGGCCGGAGATCACGATCGGCACGAGCGGGTTCTCCAGATTGAATCCGCCCAGGCTCGGATTGAGTGTGATCGTTTGCGGTGTGGAGAAGGTCCCCGTCACGTCGAAGATGATGGTGTTCGGCCCGGGGGTGAGCTGGCTCGGCGGATTGGCGTCTGCCCAGGCGATGGCCGAGCGCAGGGTCCCGGCGGAGTTGGTGTCGGCGGTGCTTGTGACCAGGTAGGTCGAGGTGGCCTCGTAGGCGCCGATGTCGAGCGTTTCGGTGCCTGGTTTGAGAGCGAAGGCGCGAATCGCCCCGCGCTGATCGGTGGTGGGCACGACGACGCCGCTAATCAAGGCGTACCCGGCCTGGATCGCGGGGCTGCCCGCGACCAGGGCGATGGTCTGGGTCGGGCCGCCGTTGTTGGCCAGGCCGTCTGCGAGGCCGGGGTTGGCCACGCCGACCAGGTTGCCGTTCGAGCCCTGAACGAGTCCGCCCGAGCCCCCGGTGCCGATGAGGTTATAGGAGCTTGAGGCCTCGACTGTGCCCGAAAGATCGCTGGGGGCGGCGGGTTGCACGGGGCCGCTTGTGTTGCTGGCGACGATCGTGTTGGCGAGCAGCACCAGGGAATCGGCTGGGACCACGTAGATTCCGCCGCCTTCCCCCGGCGCGAGCACCCAGTTTTGCGCGACCGTGACGTTGACGAGAGTGGTGGGTCCGGCCGCGTAGATCGCGCCGCCGCCGTCCGCGATGTTGCGGGCGAAGGTGGAGTTGGTCGCCTGCAATGCCCCCTGGTTGTCGATTGCGCCCCCTGCGACGGTCGCGATGTTACCGAAGAAAGTTGTTCCGTAGACGGTGAGCGAGGCGTTCGGCATGTTGAGCACAGCCCCGCCGAGAGCGGCGGAGTTGCCAGAGACGGAGAGGTTGATGAGCGAGACGGTGCCGGAATTCACGATGGCGGACTGGCCGCTCGAGCCGGTGAGCGAGACGCCCTCGAGCGTGAGACTTGCGCCCGCGGCCACGGTGAAGAGGCCTGCCGCGCCGGCTCCGTTGAGCGTGAGCTGAGAGGCGCCGTCGCCTCGAATGGCGACGGGGAGGGTGGTGTTTGTGACGGCGAAGCCGCCTGGCAGGTTGATCGTCTGGGGCGAGGCGAAGAGCCCGAGCGTGTCGAAGGTGATGGTGTTGGGCGCGGGGCTTTGGGTCTGCGCGGGATTGACGTTCACATTGATCTGGGTCCAGTAGAGGCCTGTGAGCAAGGTGCCGGCGTCGAGCGAATCGGCGGTTGTGTTCACCTGGAAGGAGGAGCTGGCTTCGTAGGCGCCGATATCGGGATTCGCTCCCGCGTTCAGGCCGAGCGTGCCGCGAAGCGCGCCGCGGGCGTCGACCGTGGGCACGGCGACGTTCGGGATGAAGGCGGAGCCGGTGTCGAGCGCGGGGCTGCCGGCCAAAAGGGCGATGGTCTTGCCGGTGCCGCCGTTGAACGCCAGGGGGGCGAGTCCGGGACTGGCGACGCCCACGAGATTATGGTCGAGCCCCTGCAGCAGGCCCCCCGCGCCGCCGGTACCGATAAGGTTATAAGCACTTCCGAAGGCGATTGCGCCGGCGATGTCGTTCGGCGAGGGGCGAATGCCCTGTGTGCCGACGTTCTGGGCGACGATCGTGTTGTAGAGATAGGTACGCGCACCGGCGACGACGTTGATGCCGCCGCCCGATCCGCTGGTTTCCGTGTTATCGGCGATGGTGCCGCTGACGACGTTCTCGAGGCCGGAGTTGAGGAGTCCGCCGCCGCTCGTGGCGGTGTTGAGCGCGACCGTGACGTTGGTGAGCGTGGCCGTGCCGTTGCTTTCGTTGGCGATGCCGCCCCCCAGCCCGCTCGAAGTGTTTGCGCTCACGGTCGTTGAATCCATCGTGAGCACACCCGAGTTGTCGCCCCCCGCGCCCTGGCCGGTGAGTCCCGTGGTGGTATTGAGGGTGATCGTCCCCGCGGTGACGCTGAGTGTGCCGAGATTCGCGAAGCCGCCGCCGGTCGTGGCGGTGTTGCCTTGCAGGATTGCGTTTGAGAGCGTGGCCGTGCCCGCGTTTTCAAGCCCGCCGCCGGTGCTGGCCGTTGAGTTCGAGAGGGTCGAGTCGGTGATCACGAGCGAGCCGTCGTTCATGACCCCGCCGCCCGACTGCGCCTGGTCGTTTGTGATCTGCGTGTTCTGGATGGCCAGCGAGCCGCCGCTTTCGTTGGCCACGCCGCCGCCCAGCGCCGCGGTGTTGTTCGAAATCGTGTCGTTCTGGAGTGTGAGCACGCCGAAGTTATCGATGCCGCCGCCGTTGCCCTGCGTGCTGCCGTTCGCGATCGTGACCCCTGCGATCGTGACCGAGGTTCCAGAAGCGACGGTGAACACGCTGCTGGCGTTGCTGCCGCTGATGGTGAGCAGCCCTGCCCCGGGGCCCTGGATGGTCTCGTTCTTGACGGTGCCCTCGAACGCGAGCGCGCCCAGGCTGAGCGAGATGGTCACGGGGGAGCTGAAGACCGCGGGATCGAAGACGATTGTGTTGGGCGCTGGGTTCGCGATGTTGGCGGGGTTGTTGTTCAGGCTGGAGTCAGCCCAGAGAATCGCGGTGCGTAGCGTGCCGATGGCCGTGCTGTCGATCGCCGTGATCACCTGGTAGGAGGAGCTGGCCTCGTAGGCGCCGATGTCGACGGTCGAGCCTGCATTGAGACCGGCGGGGCCGCGGAGTGCGCCGCGCTCGTCGATGCTGGGAATCGTGACACCGGTGATGGTCAGGGCGCCGGCGTCGATGGCTGGGCTGCCGGCGTTGAGCGCGATGGTGGGGGTGGGGCCGCCGTTGTAGGCGAGCTGGCCGAGCCCGGGCGTGGCCACTCCCACGAGGTTATGATTCACGCCGTTTGTGAGGCCGCCCGAGCCGCCGGTGCCGATGAGGTTGTTCTGGCTGAGGCTCGAGACCGAGCCGCCGCTCACGCCGATGTCGCTGGCGGAGGTGAGCTGCCCTGCTCCGACGGTGTTTTCGGCGACGATCGAGTTGTAGAGGGTGGTCATGCCGCCGCCGACGGAGATGCCGCCGCCGTCGCCCCCCGTGCCGACCTGGTTGTAGGCGAAGGTCGAATTGATGGCGGTGAATCCGCTCGAAGCGGCCACGCCGCCGCCGTTTGTCTGAGCGGTATTGTCGGCGATGGTGACGTTGGAGATTTCGAGCGAGCTGGCGGGCGGGCTCGCGATCGCGCCGCCGTAAGACGCGGAGTTGTTCGAAAACGTGGTGCGATCGATCGTCGTCGTGCCTGCGCCGAAGAGGCCGCCGCCAGGGCCGGAGGTCGCGGTATTGCGCTGGAAGAGGCTGTCCTCGATCACGAGGGTGGAGCTGGAGTAAATGCCGCCCGCGATGGGAGCGGACGAGGCTTCGACGGTGGACTGGGAGAGGGTCAGCGCGCCGCTGGCGTCGATGGCGCCGCCGCCGCCGGAAGTCGCGAAGTTGCCGTTGAGGAGGACCGCGGAGACCAGGGTTGCCCCCGAGATCTGAAGGGCGCCGCCGGTCGCGGCGGAATTGAGGCTGAAGGTCGATTGGGTGACGTTGAAGCTGGCCTGCGCATTCACAGCGCCGCCCGCGCCGGTGGCGGAGTTGCTGGTGAAGGTGTCGTTGGTGAGCGTGAGCGCGCCCAGGGCCAGGATGGCGCCGCCGCTTCCCGCCTTGTTGCTCGTGAAGTTGACGCCGGAGAAGGTGCCTGTAATGGAGCCTGCCCCCCCGGTCTCGAACGCCGCGCCGCCGCTCGACGACGCCGTGTTGGCGGCGAACGAGCCCCCCTTCACCGACAGGAATCTGTTGGCGAAAACACCGGCGCCCTTTGACGCGCCATTCTGAGTGACCGTGACGTTGTCGAGCTTGAGCAGCGTTCCCTGGCTGAAGACGCCGCCGCCTTCCGTCGCGCTGTTGTGCGCGAGCGTCATGTTCGAGAGCGAGAGATTGCCGTCGTTGAGAATGCCGCCGCCGTCAAGTCCTTGCCCGTTCTCGATGGTGATCCCCGAGAACGTGGCCGTGACCCCGGTCTCGACTAGCAGGACCGGCTGCGCATTGCCGCCCGAAATGAAGACCTGGTCCGCGCCCGGTCCGGCGATCGCCACGGGGGTGGTCGCGTTTGTAAACGTGAGGACGCCGCCGGCAAGCGTGATCGTTTGTGGTGATACGAACGCCCCGGTGGTGTCGAAGGTGATGGTGTTGGGCGCGGGGTTGGCGAGATTGGCGGGGTTGGCGTTCGAGCTTTGATTGGCCCAGGTGACCGCGGTGCGCAGGGTACCGGCGTCGGTGGTGTCGGCGGTGGAAGTGACGAGGAAGGACGAGCTGGCCTCGTAGGCGCCGATGTCCACGGTCGAGCCCGCGTTCAAGCCGGCCGGGCCACGGATCGCCCCGCGTTCATCGAGCGTGGGAATGGTGTGATTCACAACCTGGGCCACGCCCGCGTCGATGGCGGGACTGCCCGCGAGCAGCGGGATCGTCTGCTCGGGACCGCCCGAGAATCCCAGGGCCCCGAGCCCGGGACTCGCGATCCCGACCAGGTTGCCGTTCTGGCCGTTCACGAGACCGCCCGAGCCGCCGGTTCCGATCAGGTTGTGCTGCGAGTCGGCGGAGAAGGCGCCTGCGGTGAGCAAGATGTCGCTGGGGCCCGAGGTGCCTGTATTCTGGGCGACGATGGTGTTGATGAGCGTGGTCGTGCCGCCGGTGATCTCGAGCCCAGCGCCCGTGGTGCCGGTGTTCTCGGCGATTGTCACATTGATGAGCGTGGTCGTGCCCAAGGAGCTCACGCCCGCACCCGTGCCGCCGATGTTCGAGGCCAGTGTCAGGTTGGTCGCGGTGAGAGTGCCCAGGTTGTCGAGTGCGCCGCCGGTTGCGGTTCCTGTCGACTGCTGGATGGTCACATCGCTCAGAGTGGCTGTGCCTGAGTTGTAGAGTCCGCCGCCGGAGGTTGCGTGCTCCTGGCTGATCGAGACGTAGGACAGATTCAGGGTGCCGAGATTGTCGATGGCTCCGCCGCTGATGCCGGAATCGGTGCTGAAGCTGAGATAGGAGCCCGTCAGGGTGGCCGGCGTGAGCACGCCCACCGCGCCGCCGTTGGTGGCGTTATTGGACAGGAAGTCCACCTTGTTCAGGGTGAGCGTGCCCGTCTGCTGATCGATTGCGCCGCCGAGACTGTCCGCGGAGTTCTGGCTGAAGGTCGTCAGGCTGATCGAGAGGGTGCCCAGGTTGTCGAGTGCGCCGCCGGAGGCCGCGGAATTCATCATGAAATTGGACGCGCTGATGATGAGCGAGGTCGCGGTATCGCGAATCGCCCCGCCGCGGGCGCTGGCGATGTTCTGGGTGAAGGTGTCGTTGGTGATGGTTGAGGCGCCGCCGATCTCGAGCGCTGCGCCATTGTTGGCGGAGTTGGAGGTGAAGCTCGAGCCTGTGAAGGTGCTGGGGCCGGTCGACTCGATGGCGCCGCCGTTGGCTCCGCCGGAGTTCGTCGTGAAGGTGCTGTTGGTGACGGTGAGCGCATTGGCGGCGGAGACCGCGCCGCCGTCGGCCGTGGCGGTGTTCCCGGTGAAGTTGTCGGTCAAGAGGGAGAGCGAGCCCACGGCGTCGATCGCGCCGCCGTTCGTGGCCTGGTTGGTGGAGAGGCTCATGCCCTGTACGACGAGGCTTCCCTTGCCATAGACGCCGCCGCCGCTTGTGGCGGAATTGCCCTCGATGAGCAGTCCGGCGAGGGTGAGCGAGCCGGCGACATAGATGCCGCCGCCCGCGCCGCTGGCCTGCGTGCCGGAGCCGACGAGGTCGGGCCGAATCGCGGGTTTCATGGCCGCGGAAAGTGCGGAGGATCGAGAGGCGTTGGAGTGATTGTGGGTGTAACCGGGGCTGTGAGCCGCGGTGAGCACCGCGGGGACTGCGCCCTGGTGGCCGCCGCTGGCCTTGTTGGTATCGAGTTTGGAACCCTGGAAAGTGAGTGAGCCAGCGGAGTAATAGAACCCGCCGCCATTGGCAATCGCGCCTGCTCCGCCCTGGCCGTTCTGGCCCGCGGAGCCACCCACGCCGCCGGGTGCGCCTTTGCCTCCGATGCCGCCGTTGCCGCCGCTGGCCGCGTTGCCCGAGACCGTGTCGGAGGTGAAAGCGGCTGCTCCCTTGGCCATGTAGAAGGCGCCGCCATACGCTTGACCGCCGATTCCGCCGGGTCCACCCGCGCCGCCCGCCTTGGCCGGAGAGCCCCCCTTGCCGCCTGCGCCTCCCGCGCCGCCTGCGCCGCCGATCGCCTGATCGCCCTGCGCAATCGAGTTCTGGATCGTAAGCGCGCCGCCAGCCACGTAGATCGCGCCGCCGGCCGCGGAGCCGCCCACGCCGCCGCGACCGCCCGGTCCGCCCGAAAACGAAAACGGACTCGTGCCGCCCCGGCTCGTGCGCCGGACAGCCGGACCGCCGGATCCCCCCACACCCCCCGCGCCGCCGACCGCCTGATCATTCACCAGTTGCGTGTTGGAAAGCGACAGGCTGCCCGCCGCCACGAACACGCCGCCCCCCTGCGCATTGCCGCCGTTGCCCCCGTTGCCGCCCGTGCCGCCGTAGAACGACGCACCCGAGCCCGTTTGCCCCTTCTGCCCCACCGCGCGATCCGACTTGAGAAGCGCACTCGAGAAGGCAACTTGCCCCCCCTCGACCAGGACGCCGCCACCCACGGCGGGATTGCCGGGTAGAACAAGTCCCCCGGAATCGATCGCGTATCCCCCTTCGAGCGCAAGCTTCTGAAATAACAAATGCAGATTCGGGCTCGGGCCCACCGTCCCCTGAACCACGAAGAGCCGATTCGGGCCCGTCGTATTGATCACCGACGCCGCCGACCCCTGGCCGATGACCTGGATGCTCTTCGTGGAGAGTCCAGACGAATTGCTCACGAGGATCTGGCCCGCGGACTCGGTGTAAGGAGTGGCGTAAACCAGATTGATGACCGAGCTGGGATCGCTGTTCGAACCCGCCAGCGCGAAGTCATTCCGCAGGCTCTGATCGAGGGGGAGCGGGTAATAGACCGCGGTGCCGTTCACCGCGGGAGAAGCCACATCGACGGGCGTGGGCTGGAGGGTCGCGAGCGTGGTGCCGCCGCTCGAGATCACCACCTGGAACTGGTAGGGCGTGCCGTTCGAAAGCGTGGGGAGCGAGATGCCGTCGAAGATCCCGATGCCGCTCGAGACGGGGACGGTGACCGGCGTGAAGGTTGCGCCCGCCGGCCCGGAAACGAGCGAGAGCGTCGCCGTACCGCTGTAGCCCACCGCGACGGTGCCGCTCGAGGTCGTGGCCTCGACCTCGGTGCCGAAGAAGCCCCCCTGGACGACGCTCGAGGGGGGCTGGATCGCCACCGTTCCGCCGGTCGCGGGGGCGAAGTTGACCATGTCTGGGATGAGCAGATTCGCGATCGGCGAGCCGCGCCCGGTCACCAGGTCGTAGCCTGGACCCGCGTTGTAGTAATTAAAGCCTTGTGTGATGTCATGAAAGTCTGTTGCTGGCAGAGCGTAGAGTTCGGGGAGGGTCTGGGTGGGTCCGTTGAGCGGGTTTTCGCCGAGGAGGGCGCGGCCCTGATCGATGATGGCGATGAGGCCGGCCCAGGTTGGCGAAGAGAGAGAGGTGCCGCCGATGACGCTCCAGGGGGTGCTGGCGCCGTTGTCGTAGGGGTCGTAGACCGAAACGCCCGTGGCCGGATCGGCGTTGGAGGAGACGTCCGGGACGGTGCGAAAGCGCGTGGACTGGTAGGGAAGCTGCCAGGAAGGCTCGGAGTAGATATTGCTGATGCCGCCGCCGCTGGCGCAGGTGGGGCAGAAGCTGTCGGTGTTATAGCTCCAGCCGGTCTCGCTGGCCCACTGGTTGGAGGCGGTCAAGTTGAGCCTGGTGCCGCCAACGGCGACGACGAGCGGCGAGAGCGAAGGATAGTTGGGCGCCTGCCCTGGATTGGCGCCATGATCGCCGGTTGAGGCCAGAAACGTGACGTAAGGATTGGTCGCGAGCGCGGCGGCGAAATACTGGGAATCAAACTGCGGCTCGAGCGATCCCTGGCCGGCGTATTCCAGAGGGCTGCCGAAGCTCATCGACACGACGGACGCACCCAGCGTGGTGGCCGCCGTTCTGGCCGCCGTGAACAGATCGCTCGAATTGGCCGTGTTCGCCTCCACCAGATCGATCTTGGCCATGGGCGCCATGGCGTGCGCCCATTCGATATCAAGCGCGATCTCTCCACCCCAGCCCGAGATCGGCTGGGGCAGGCTCGTCCCCCCCGTCTGATTGAACTTCTGGAACGACGGCGGATCCGCGATCCCAAACGTCTGATCGAAAACCTGAAGCGCACTGCCTGTATAGTTCGGCCCGGTGGGCGCAAAGCCAGGATTGTCGCCGGCGTCGATGACCGCGATCGTTTGCCCGGCGCCATTCCCCTGCACCGCGCCGAACGTCACCAGATTCACCCCGTACGCCGACTGCATCTGCTGCGGCGAATACCCCGTGGGCGACGTGGATACGAACGGCACCATTTTGCCGTCCGGCCCAGGAACCATTTTATATTGATATGTAGGGGTCATCACCAGCGGCGTCTGCGATAGCACAAGCCGCACTTCCAGATCCTCGAGCAACGGACGCAAAGGAAGGCGCGCCAGCCCACGGCCGCTCCGCGAGCGGGGGGTTTGCTTCTTCGAAGACATGTTGATGATTCCTGGTGCGAAAACGATTGATGAAAACCGCGGCCAACTCGGACGCGAAGGACGCGTAAAAAAACCCCCGCGCTACTCCCGATCAGTCTCTACTCGAGCACCGTCGACCGAATCACTCCAACCCCAGCACGGAAGCCGCACTCTTCGTGCGATCATCGCCTCCGCTGAAGTCGACCCCCGCCAGATCCCATGGACCTCTCATCCTTTGATAACGACCCCCGATTCGGTCTCGTCATCAGATTGACGACCACACAAAATGAATAAGATACGTAGTCTGCGCCCGCTGTCGGACGAAATCAAGAGAGTGCAGACAAAAGTCTGAATAACGCGGAAAGCGGCGAGAAGTCACGACGACTCGCCGTTTCCGCGTTCTGGAATAACATTTGTGCGTGGATGGAGACTGAATTTCCAGGGTGCACTGATCCCGTTGCGTTTTTTTTCAGGGATTGGAGGCGAGAAAAGCGTCACGGTGGCTGGGATCAGGAAACCAGAAGAGCTTCCCTTCCCGGCTGAGCCTGTGGCGCGGATCGCCGCGGACGAGGAGTCCGTTCTCGGTGAGGCAATGGGGGCAGAAGCCCCCTTGGGCGACATCGACGGCGGCATAGCGTGCGGGATTCTCGAGAAAGCGTGCCCGATCGCCTGCGCTGGCACACAGATAGAGCCTGCCGGCATAAACCGCACCAAACCGGGGCTTGCCCGCGATCTCGAGCCCCTCGTCCAGCTCTCGGACCGGGCAGTACGCGTCATTCGCGGGCACAAAGCGGGTCGGATCCTGTTCAAACCGTGCTCTCTCGGCCGCACTGGCGAAGTGATAGATCCGACTGTTGTGCACGATTTGAAAAGCGGGGCTGCCACGCCGGAGCTTGCGATCGACAACCAGACTCACGGGGCAGTAACCGTCGAGCTCAGGGCGGTTTTCTTCGGCGGCGGCCGCGATGGTTTCCGCTTTCTTTTGCTTGAGAGCGAGTTTGCTTTTGGTTTCCAACTGCTGGCGATGTGCGTTTTTGAGCACTTCCGTGAGCTCATCGGGGCCGAGATAGCCCTGGTGGACCGCCAGGATCGAGCGGTCCGGAGCCACGATCACGGTGGCGGGCAAACCAGTGAGCTGGAAGGCGGCGGCGAGCTGTTCGTTGACATCGGAGCGGAGCTTGAGCGGCACGAACCGCGTTTTGGACTCGGTGACGACTTCCTCGGCTGGGAACGAGTCGCGTTCCATGCGGCGGCAGTTCGGACACCAGGGACCCGTGAACTGGATCCAGACGAGGCGATCTTGCTCGTGGGCTTCGCGAAGCGCGAGGCTGTAATCCTCGCGCCACTGGATCTCGCTCGGCTCCTGAGCGTGGGTCGCGGGAGCGAGCAAGGCGCAGCATGCGGTCAAAACGAGGGTGCCAATTCGCGACGGTGGCGTGGGCATTGGGCATCTCCCCAGGGTGAGGCGATCAAGCGCGATTGATTGAAGGAGAACGCGGGCAAAGGCGCACTCCTTCCCTGGAGATGCCGGCCATCATGCGACCCCTCGAGCAAGCCCAAGGAGGCCGGAAACCCACGAGTTGAGGGAGGATCGCTGATCGCTGCCTCGGAGTCTCAACCGGGTTACACAGGAGTGGATCGGCCGCTGAGTGACCGGGAAACGAGTCGATCCGAGCGGGTTTTTGGCTGGGTCGCCGCAGGATCGCGAGGATGCGCCCGACCCGCCCGATCGTGTGAATGCAAAAGATTTCGAGAACCCGGTGGAACCGACTGGTCCGTTATAACCCGCGTTTTCCGCGTTTTTGCGAGAGTGGTGGGCCAAGGATTTCGTTGAGGACGATCTGGGCGCGGAGCCGCTCGGTGGAAGCGATTGCCGCCTGAATGAACTCGAGCGAGGGGGAAACGGGGGGTGGAGTGATTCTGGCTGGAGTCGCCGTGGCGGACGGCTGCGAGAGCGATGCCATCTGGGAGGAGAGCGAAGCGGCCAGGGGCGTGAAGTCCATCCGGCCGGACTGGCTTTCGGAGAGCGATTGATTGACGAGATTCGAGAATTTTCGCGTGCTGGCGGAGTCGGGTGCCTGGGGCGTGGGGCCGGCTTTTGACTTCGAGGCGCGCGACTGCCTGTTGCCACGGGTGCTGCGTGCGGGCGCGGTCTGGTCCGGGCGCCTGGCTCGGCGGGATTCCTGGGATTCACCGAGATAGAGGATCTCCTCACCGCCGGCCCAGTTCGTCCGTCCGGCCCGGCTCGCCTCACTGAGCGGGCGTGACTGCGGCGTGGGAGCGTTCCAGTCGCGTGTGGTTCGCGCTGGCGCCTTGGTGTTCGTGGGCCGGGGCACGGGGCGTGATTCTCCGAATCCGCCCGGGCGTCCCGCGCGCGGCGGCAGCGGCTGTGCGTCACGATTCAGCAGCATCGTAATCGCCCACACGGCCAGGAACAGAATCGGCAGGATGAACTGAATCAGAATCTCCCACCTCATGGACGAT
This sequence comes from Planctomycetales bacterium, assembly GCA_027451885.1. Lineage (GTDB taxonomy): Bacteria > Planctomycetota > Planctomycetia > Isosphaerales > Isosphaeraceae > JAKBAP01. The sequence goes on along the minus strand of DAIDHX010000272.1, from coordinate 12,881 downwards.
CCTCGCGAACGAGAGAAGAAAGCAGATCGATCGGCCCCAGCGCACGGGAATGGAGCCTGGCTGGATCTCGCGGAGCCGAGCCTAGGAGCTGGAGCTGTTGTTCCCCTCGCGCCGGGGGGGCCCGCCCGCGATGGCCGACCGCATCTCGGTATCGGACTGGAGATTCCGCAGGTTGTAATAATCGAGCGCCCCGATATGCCCCTTGCGGAAGGCGTCGGCGAGTGCCATGGGGATCTCGGCCTCGGCGTCCACGACCTTCGCCCGATTTTCCTGCACGGCCGCGACCATTTCCTGCTCCTTGGCCACGGCGAAGGCCCTGCGCTCCTCGGCCTTGGCCCGGGCCACGCGCATGTCCGCCTCGGCCTGGAGCGCTTGCAGATTCGCGCCGATGTTGTCTCCCACGTCGATGTCGGCAATGTCAATCGAGAGAATCTCGTACGCGCTGCCGGCGTCGAGCCCCTTCTCAAGCACCCGCTTCGAGATCGAATCCGGCTTCTCAAGCACCTGCAGATGCGTTTCCGCCGAGCCGATCGCGTTCACAATGCCCTCGCCCACGCGGGCGATGATTGTCTCGTCGGTGGCCCCGCCGACCAGCCGGTCGAGATTCGTGCGCACCGTGACCTTCGCCTTGACCTTGAGCTGAATTCCGTTCTTGGCCACGCCGTCGATCGTGGTGCGGCCCGAGCTGGGATCAGGGCACGGAATGACCTTCGGATTCACGCTCGTCTGGACCGCCTCGAGCACGTTGCGGCCGGCGAGATCGATCGCGGCCGCGCGCTTGTAAGACAGCGGAATGTCCGCCTTGTTCGCCGCCACAAGCGCCCGCACCACGTTCGGCACGTTGCCGCCGGCGAGAAAGTGCGCCTCAAGCGCCCGGGTGGTCAGACCGTCCTTCTCCGAGAACCCCGCCTGGTAGGCCGCGATCTTGGAGCGAACAATGATGTTCGGGTTGACCTTTCGAAACGACATGCCCACAAGTTCCCAGATCGTCACATTCGCCGACGTCATCCGCGCCTGGATCCAGAGGTTGAAGTACTTCGCCAGGAAGATCGCGGTGATCAGCGTCGCGCCGGCGATCGCAATGATCATGAAGAGCACGTAGGTCGACCAGGGGCTGGCAGCATTCTGGGCAAACAGGATCACGGTCGGTAGCCTCGATGGCTGGGGTGATTCAGCGAAGAAGCACTTGCTGGAGTTTAACGCATCGTCCAGCCCCAACGCCATGAGTCGTCGGAGTGATTAGGGCCGGCAGGGGCGTCTCAGGTCGTCACTTCCTTGACGAACACGCGCAGGCCCTGCACGTCGACGACCTCGACGAGCGAATCGGGCTCGACGAACGCCCCGGAGGAGATCACGTCGATGTGCAAGCTGCCGAAGCGGGCCTTGCCGGAGGGGCGCAGCGGCGTGGTGGAACGGCCGGTTTCGCCAATCAGGAAGGTCAGCGATTCGTAACCCTCAACAGCGCTCCGCCCCGGCTCGGTCTCGGCATCGGGTGCGGCCCAGGGCTCGGGCTTGAGCACGAGCCGGTTGAACAGCGGCAGCGAGGGGAAGTAGCGGCCGAGGGTGGCGGCCAGCACAATCACGGCGGCGAGCACTCCGGTGAGCTGGATCAACGTGTGGCCCATCTCGCGGTACTCGTAATCGTGCGTGGGCCAGGTGAAGGTATGGCTGGCCATCACGATGCTTACCAGCATGAGCAGGATGCCCGCCATGCCGAAGATTCCGAAGCCGGGAAAGACAAAGAGCTCGATCGCCAGGCAAACGAGCCCGACCAGGAAGAGGATGATCTCGAGCTGGTCGGCGGTGCCGCTCAGGTAGTGGCTCCAGAAGAAGAGCAAGAAGGCGAGCGCGGAGGTGATGGCGGGCAATCCGATGCCTGGCAGCTTGAATTCGATGACCAGCATGAAGACGCCGATGAAGAGGAGCAGCCAGCTCACGTATCGATCGGTGAGCAGCGCGGCGAGGGAGTCGACCCATCCCGGGCTATCGACGCGGATCATTTGCCCGCGCAGGCCGTAGAGTCCCTTGAGATCTTCGTCGTCGGCGACGACGGGTCCGAGGCCGAACGCGGCTGCCTCATCGGCGGAGAGTGTGAGCGCCTGCCCGGCTGGTTTGCGGGTCTGGATGACGTTGAAGCGGCCGGGCTCGGCGTCGAGGTCGGCACGTCCCACGAGCCGGGCGGCGCCGGTGCGGGAATCGCGTGCCTCGAGCACCTCCACGGCGGGATCAACCATCGCCGCGCCGAGAACCTCTGGCCGGCCGTTTTCCCGCGCCAGCAATGCGGCCTTGCGCGCCAGGCTGGAGACCAGGGCCGGGCTCATGTCGCGGAAGTCGCCGTTGCGGCCGTTGATGATCTGCGTGACGTCGCCGATCCGCGCGCCCTTCTTGAAGACGATGTCCCGGCAGGCCAGCGGCACGAGCGCGGCCAGCCCAATCGCGCGGTCGCGCACATAAGCGACCGTTTTGATCTTCCTGGCGGCGTTCGAGAGCAAATCCGCCAGCCGGTCCGCGGCGGCCTCGTCCCCACCTGGACTGTCGATCTCGAGGAAGAGCAGATTGACCTGGTCCTGCCGCGCCTGGTCGAGCCCCCGCGCCACGTATGAGACGGCAAGGGAATCGATCGGCCCCTCGAGCTTGAGCCAGCCGGGACGAACCTTCTTGCCGAGCGTGGGATCGTCGAGCGCGGCCTGGCCGCCGATCTGATAGAGAAGCGCGACCTCCGCCGGCGTTTCCGCCGTGCGCTTGCAGAAGCCCTCCTGCCGCGCTTTGTCCGCGGTCAGAACTCCCCTGCGGCCGCCCTCCCACGCAGGCTGATCGTCGATCACGTGGTGCGATTCGAGGAATTTGGGCATCCGCTCCGCGAGCACATAATGAACCGTCTTGTCGGCCGTGCGGACCATGCGGAGATCCGCATCGCGATCCAGCATGCCGAGCAACAGGTCAGGATCGCGCGTCTTGCGAACCGCCAGAAAGCGGATCGGTTCCTTGAGCGCGGCGTCAACCGTGCTCGCCTCGGGCGTGATCGGGCCAAGAGTGGCCTTCGCCCCCATCACGATCTCGGTGCAGGCCACAATGGGGAGCACGGCGTAGCCAGAAATCGGCCTGGGCACATACGCCACCGTCAGCCTGGCGCCCGCGAGCTCGCGCGAGATCAGATTTGCCAGGTCGTAGCTGGCGCCAAAGGAGCTCTGGCCAGGAGCGGTCTCGCCGGGCTGGAACTCGAAGATCAGGATCGGCCGGGCGCCTGCGGCATCCCCCGTTTTCTCGTCGACCAGATGCCGCGCGGCGGAGCGGACCCGCTCGATCGTCTCCTGGGTAATCGGCTCAGTGATGGTGAAGAACTGGCCGGGCGTGGCGGCCGCGACGTCCGTTTTCTGAGCCCGAGCAGCGCTGCCCAGAACGGCGAAGACGACGAGGCCGAGAATCGCGGACCAGAGCGTACGCTCAACCGAGGAGCTCATCGACGATGACTTCCTCCCGGCTAACGGCAACCGTCCCCGCCATCGCCTTGAGGGATGCTCCACTCCGTCGGGATCGCCGCGATTCGTCCTGAACTGGGCGTCCACCTGGCAGCAGAGCGATCGATCCTCTCCTTCCATGAATGAAGTATAACCCTGCGCCAAGACCCCGGTCAAACGGCTCAAGCGAAGTGCATGGACCGCTGCCGGGGCTGGTTTTGATCGGCCTGCGCCTGCCGGCCGGGCCGCCTAGCGAGGAGCCGCCTGCGCGCCCTGCGCTGGGCCGCGGCGGGCCGTCTGGTCCGGCTTGCCGCGCACCGGCTTGCGCTGGGATTTCGGACTCGTCTCGCCGCCAGGGTTGCGCTCCAGCGTCCATGGCTTGCCAGGGTCGACCCCCTTGAACAGACGGGCCTCCAACGGTTTGTTCGCCTGGATGCTCTCCACCCGGAAGTCCTTTGTGCTGCGGCCGTCCGGCGAAAACAGCACAATCCGCGAAGGCAATAGATACTTTCTCTCCAGAAACACAAACGCCTTGCTGAACTCTTCCTTGTCGTCCTGGAGCTTGGGCCGAATCACCACGAAATAGAGCTTGTCCGTCTCTCCCTGAAGCGCCATCTCATAGCGGCGATGCGCCTGCTCGACCCGCATGTCGAACAGGAACGGCAGCGGCCCCTCCTGCAGCGCCCGCTGCCGCGCGTCCTTGTCGAGCGTGTACACAAAAACCTGCTTGGCGGGAAAGTTGTAGTGCCAGACCTCCTCGCCCGTGAACACGATCGTCTCGTGCGAATACGCCAGGCGTTTGTTGGTCCTGGGATCAACCCGCGCTGACACCTTCTTCTTTTTGGGATCCCTGGGATCCGCGACCTCCTGCGTCTGAACCTTTCTGAAGTTCAGATGCGCTTTACCCGGGCGCTCGAAGGCAGCGGTCCCTTCATAGTGATCCTCTTCCTCCCAGTCGGGAGTCTTGTCGATGCGATAAATCCCCAGCTTGAGCGTCCGAAGCTGAGTGCTCTGGCCCTCCCACGCCTTGAGCAAGGCCTCCATCCGCGAGGGGTCCGCCGGCACAGCCCGCGCAGGTCGCTCCTGCGCCGAACGCACAGGCGCATTCGTGGCGGGACGCTGCCCCGCCTCCGGCGCCTGCTGAGCGTGCGCCGCCCAGTTCCCGCAAACCCCCAGGACCACGGCGATTGCCGCTTTCTCCAATGATCGCCCCACGGTGGTCCTCCTTCTCGTTGACCTGTGGCTTGATGTGCTCGCAAGCGCGACCATCCTGGCCGCCGATCCGGGTTTGCTACCAGAAACCCCGGATCTCGGCCAGATCAAGCGTGGGGTAGAAATGGAGCCCACGACTTCCGCGGGATCCTGGGCGTTGCGTACGAGGGGGTGAACGCCGTGCCTCTCGGTTCTGGGGTCTGCCCCGCTCTGGGCGCGTCATCCGCGTGCGGGCGTCTGAGCGGGTTGCGCGTGGAGTTGCTGCTCCATCGCGAGCACCTCGAGCGTGGTTTTGAGTACCGTGTCGGGGTTGAGCGAAATGCTATCGATGCCGCACGAGACCAGGAACCGGGCGAACTCGGGGTAATCACTGGGCGCCTGGCCGCAGATTCCGATCTTGCGCCCGCAGGCACGGACGCGGCGAATCACCTCCTCGACCGACCGCATCACCGCCTCGTTGCGCTCGTCGAACAGGTGCGCCACGATCTCGGAATCGCGATCCAGTCCGAGCGTGAGCTGGGTCAGGTCGTTGGAGCCGATCGAGAAGCCGTCGAAGATCTCGGCGAACTTCTCGGCCAGGATTACATTGGAGGGGATTTCGCACATCACGTAGACCTCGAGCCCGTTCTCGCCGCGCTTGAGGCTGTGCTTCTCCATCTCGGCCAGGACCTTGCGCCCCTCGTCCACGGTGCGGCAAAACGGGATCATGAGCTTGAGGTTTGTGAGCCCCATTTCGTCGCGCACCTTCTTCATGGCGCGGCATTCGAGCGCGAAGCCGTCGCGGTAGCGCGGGTCGTAATAGCGCGATGCGCCGCGGAACCCGAGCATTGGGTTCTCCTCGTTCGGCTCGTACCGTTTGCCGCCGAGCAGGTTCGAGTACTCGTTCGTCTTGAAGTCGCTCAGGCGGACGATCACGTCGCGGGGGTAAAACGCCGCGGCGATCATGGCCACCCCCTCGGCCAGTTTGTCGACGAAGAACTGGGGCTTGTCGTCGTACGCCGCGGTGAGACGATCGATCTCGGCCCGGGTCGTGGGATCGTCCAGGCTTCCGTATTCCAGCAGCGCCTTGGGATGGATCTTGATGTACGTGGAGATGATGAACTCCTCGCGGGCGAGCCCCACGCCGTCCGAGGGCAGGAACGAAAGGCGGAACGCTTCCTCGGGATTGCCCACGTTCATCATGATCCTGGTCTTCGGCCTGGCCTGGCTGCGCAGATCCCTGTGCTCGACGTCGAAATCGAGCAGACCGTCGTAGACGTAGCCTGTATCTCCCTCGGCATCGGAGACGGTGATGGGCTGGCCGTCGCGCAAGAGATCGGTTCCGCGTTCGGTGCCGATCACGGCGGGTAGACCGAGCTCTCGGCTGACGATCGCCGCGTGGCAGGTTCTGCCGCCACGATTGGTCACGATCGCCGCGGCCATCTTCATGGTGGGCTCCCAGTCGGGGTCGGTCTTGTCGGTAACAAGCACTTCCCCCTCGCGGAAGAGATGCAGGTCCTGCACCTTCTTGATGATCCGGGCTGGACCGCGGCCGATCTTCTCACCCACGCTCCGCCCCGAGAGCAGCACGCGGCCCCTGGTACGCAGCCGATAGACCTCGATCGACTCCGCCCGCTTTTGCGACTGCACCGTCTCCGGCCGGGCCTGCACAATAAAGAGCTCGCCCGTGCGCCCGTCCTTGGCCCATTCCATATCCATGGGCGTCGGCCGCCCGCGCCTGGCGCTATAGTGATCCTCAATCAGGCAGGCCCAGCGCGCGAGCTGGAGAATCTCCTCATCGCGGATCGCGAACCGCCCCCGGTCCTCCGCCGGCACGGGCACGTTGCGGGTCATCCGCGTGCCGCCGACGTCGTACACCAGCTTGAATTCCTTGGTTCCGACCAGCTTTTGCAAGATCGGCCGAAAGCCCTGCTTGAGCGTGGGCTTGAAGACGTAGTATTCATCAGGGTTCACCGAGCCCTGGACCACGTTTTCGCCCAGGCCGTACGACGCGTTGATGAGCACGGCGTCGCGAAATCCGGTCTCGGTGTCGATCGAGAACATCACGCCCGAGGACGCCAGATCCGACCGCACCATGATCTGCACGCCGATCGAGAGTCCGACCTTGAAGTGGTCGAAGCCCTTGTCCACGCGGTAAGAGATCGCGCGATCTGTATAGAGCGAAGCGAAGCAGCGCTTGCAGGTTTCGAGCAGAATCGCGCTTCCCTGTACATTGAGGTAGGTCTCTTGCTGGCCGGCGAAGCTGGCGTCGGGCAGATCCTCGGCGGTGGCGCTGCTGCGAACGGCGACATCGAGCGGCTGGCGGTTCGCGCCCGAGAGCCGTTCGTACGCCGTGACGATGGCGAGCGCGAGATCCTCGGGCAATTCCGCCTGCAGGATCGCCTGCCGGGTCAGGCGCCCGCGTTTTTGCAAATCCTCGACATCGCGCGTGTCGAGCCCGTCGAGAATCTCGCGAATCCGGCGATCGAGCCCGGCTTGCCGCAAAAAGTACCAGTAGGCGTCCGCCGTCACCGCGAAGCCGTTCGGCACCCGCACTCCCTTGCCCGTCAGCGCGCGATACATCTCGCCGAGCGACGCGTTCTTGCCGCCGACGGAGGGGATGTCCTCGATCCCAATCGCCTCAAACCAGCGGATATACGGGTGCGACTCATTCCTGGCGGCCATGATTGAGCCTCCTGCGTCGAGCGCGTTCCGCTCGCACGCGACACGAAAAAAGCCCGCAGGACCCCAGGCCGGGATCATGCGGGCTTTCGTAACCCCATCGGCCTGCCCGTCGAGAGCAGGCTCACTAATCAAAGTCTAATCCTAATTCGTGGATGCAGGCAAGAACCTGGTGGGCCTGGCGGCGGGATCCGGATGCCAGGCCGGCCAGGGTCGAGCGGCTTGACGGCTCCGCTCCTCCCTGTGCGATAATCCTTCGCGGCGGCCAGGCGATCCCAGATTCGCAGGCTATTCGGGAGGCGGGTGTTTGTCTCTTGACCATCCCAGACTGCGTCCCGTCAAGGCGTTCCGAGTCCATCACCAGGGGCGCTGGCTGGTGGGGCTCGAGGATCCCTGGGGTGTGGTGGCGCAGCCCTATTTTGTGACTCAGGAGTGGTTCGAGCAGGTCATCCGCCACTTCGATGGCCGCACGTCGCTGGCCGAGATCCAGGGGCGTCTACTGCGCACGACCGGGCTGTTCATGTCGCTCGGCGAGCTGCAACAAACCGTGGCATCGCTGGAATCGGCCATGCTGATCGAAGGGCCGACGCTGCAGGCGTTCATCGAGTCCTTCCGCGAATCGGGGCGCAGGCTGCCCGCCTTCGCCGGCCGCTCCTATGCCGCGACCAGGCGCGCGCTCGAGGCCCAGCTCGATCAGTTCTTCATGACCGAAAACGGCGCGGGGAAGCCGCGCCCGAACGGCCAGTCGGCGGCAGGATTTCGCGGCGTTTTCAGCCCGCATATCGACTTCGGCCGCGGCGGGCTGGTGTATGGCTTCGCATACCGCGAGCTTGTCGAGCGCGCGGAAGCCGATGTGTTTGTGATTCTGGGCGTGGCGCACAAGGCTTGCCAGCGGCGTTATGTGCTCACCCGCAAGGATTTCGAGACGCCGCTCGGGCTCGCCCGCTGCGATCGCGGGTATGTCGACGAACTGATCAAGCGGGTGGGGCCCAGGTATCTCGACGACGAGATCGTGCACCGTTCCGAGCATTCGATCGAGTTTCAGGTCGTCTTTTTGCAGCACGCGCTGGGCGAGGGCAAGGATTTCAGCATTGTGCCGATTCTGGCTGGATCGTTTCACGACATCCTGATGAAGGGGGGTGATCCGGCCCAGGATCCCGAGGTGTCGTCCTTCGTGGCCGCACTCAGGGAGGTCGAGCAGCAGAGCGGCAAGCGGGTGGTGTACATCGGCGGCATCGACCTGTGCCACGTCGGCCCGGAATTTGGCGATCCGCAGCCAGTCAGCGCCGAGCAACAGCAGGAGATCCGCCAGTTCGACCAGGCGCTTCTGGAGCGGGCGGCGGCGGGCGACGCCTCGGGCTGGTACGGCACGGCCGCGGCGATCGGCAACCGCCACCGCGTTTGCGGGCTGGACGCGGGATTTACGATGCTGGAGGTGCTCGGGCGCCCGCGCGGGCAGGTACTGCGATACGACCAGGCCGTCGATCCCCGGCGGCTCTGCTGCGTCAGCTTCGCGAGCATGGCCTTCCATGACCAGAACGCCCCCCTGGTCGCACGCTAGCGAGATCGTGCCCCCCTCCCATGGGTTCCAGGCGGCCCTGTTTCGCGCGCGACTGGTCGAGCCGGAGCCGGGGCCGTAGAATCGGGGATCGGTTCAGGACGGCGGTTTGACGCCAGGCGGTGGAGTTTCGCCAGGTGGCCGAGGTTCGAGGCAAGTTGGTGATCGTGGGGATCGGTGACGACGGCCTTCCCGGGCTCACCGAATCCGCGCGCAAGGTGGTGATCGAGGCGGACTACATCCTCGCTCCGGCGGCGATGGTGCGCATGCTGGAGGAGCTGAGCACACGCGTCGCGCCGCTCGAGACCGACATGGCCGGCGCGGTGCGGCAGGCGCGCGAGGCCCTGGCTCATCGCCGGCCGGTGCTCGTGACAGGGGGCGACCCGCTCTTCTACGGCGTGGCGCGCTATCTGGGCGAGCGGCTGGGCAAGGACGCGTTCGAGGTCGTGCCGCACGTAAGCTCCATGCAGCTCGCGTTCGCCCGAATCAAGGAAAGCTGGGAAGACGCCTATCTGACCAATCTGGCGGGCCGGCCGATCGAGTCGGTCATCGACCGCATCCGCACCGCCGAAAAGGTGGGGCTGTTCTCGAGCGAGGAAACGCCGCCCGCACGGCTGGCGCAGAAACTCATCGACCGCGGGATCGATTATTTCAAGGCCTTCGTCTGCGAAAATCTGGGCTCGCCCGACGAACGGGTGACCCAGGCGGAGCTCTCCGAGCTGGCGGGAATGGACTTCCACCCGCTCAACGTCGTGATCCTGATCCGCAAGCCGAACCGTCCGGATCGCGCCAGCCGCCAGAGCCGCCACCGCATGTTCGGCAACTCCGACGAGTCGTTCGCCCAGGCCCTGCCCAAGCGCGGGCTGGTCACCCATGCGGAGATCCGCGCCATCGCGCTGGCCCAGCTCGATATTCGCGCGACCTCGATCGTCTGGGACGTGGGTGCGGGATCGGGATCGGTGGCGATCGAGGCCGCACAGCTTGCAAGCCAGGGGATGGTGTATGCCATCGAGCCCGAACCCGCCGACGTGAGCCTGATCGAGGCCAACGCCGAGGAGTTCGGCACCCCGAACGTGCGGGCGATTCTGGGCCGCGCGCCCGAGATTCTGGCTGCGCTCCCCGATCCGGACGCGGTTTTCATCGGCGGCACGGGGCGGCAGGTCGACCTGGTGCTGAAGGCGGCGTTTGATAGGCTCTGCCAGGGAGGGAGCATGGTCGTGAACGTGGCGACGATCGAGGCGCTCGCCACCGCGCACGAGACGCTCAAGCGGCTCTGCGGCCAGGTTCGCGTCTGGAATGTGACCATCGCACGCGGAATTGAGCAGATGGACTGGCTGCGTTTCGAAGCCGTTGCGCCCAGCTTCCTCCTGGCCGTGACCCGGCCCGGGATCGTGGAGGACTAGGCGGGAGCATCGTCCCCGCGAGGGCCGACTCCCGGATCGCGGCGGAATCGTCAACGACACCGGGTGACTGCCGATCGCAGACCCGGCGGCGCGGATCAGGAGCGATCGTGATGGCGGATGCGTCGGAAGAAGAGCTCGACCTCATCGCCGTGGGCGCCCACCCCGACGATGTCGAGATCACCTGCGGCGGAACCCTCGCCCACCTAAGCCAGCTTGGCTATCGCGTGGGAATCGTCGACCTGACCGATGGCGAGCCCACGCCCGGCTCCCCAGGCCCGGACGTGCGGCTCGAGGAAGCGCGCCAGGCCGCTCGCATCCTGGGCGTGGCCGATCGGATCAATCTGAATCTGCCCAACCGCCGCCTGTTCGATAGCTTCGAGGCCAGGGTCGCTCTCGCGACCGTCTTCCGCAAGCGCAAACCCAAGGTAGTGATTGGCTTCGGCGGAAAAACAGTACTCGCCTCGCCGGACCATTATCAGGCCATGCTGATCACCGACGCGGCCGTGTTCTATAGCCGCCTGTCGAAATGGGACGAATACTTCGACGGCCTGCCCACGCATCCGATCGCGAATCAGCTCAGCTTTCCGATCAGCCTCCACGGGTTGGACTTGCCTGAAGCTTCGGGTTACATTGTCGCCGATGTGAGCACGACGCTCGAAATCAAGCTCGAGTCGATTCGCGCTTACAAGACGCAGTTTCCGCCAGCGAAGTCGGGCATCTTTCGCACCGTCGAGGCCATGAATCGCTATCATGGAGCGACGGCGGGGTTTGAGGCGGGTGAAGTCTTCATGACGCACCGGTCTGTCGGGGTAGGCGACCTGATGAAGTGGGCAAGTCCGCGGCACGCGCGGACCTGACAGGGCGAATCTTGCCGCGCGATGTCGCGAATCGAGCAAGTTCGCGTATTCTGAAGGAAGATCGATGTCGAGCGGTCGCGGATAGCTCCGGGAAAAGGTGGCGTTTTGTGAAGGTCTTGTCGCGATTTGCAGCCTGGTGCAAGCGGGTCGTCGGCCGGAATCCGGCCCATGACGACGATGCGACCGAGGAATTCGCCACGCTTTCCTCATTCACGCTGTTGCCAGGCCAGCTTCGGTTGCGGGTTGGCGTGGTTTCGGTGACCGGCAACTATCGCGAACATAACGAAGACAACTTTTACGTTCCGGGCAGGCGCTCAATCCGGCAAGGGGGCGGAGGGCACGACAGCCAGGCCGAGGCGTCGACGATCACGCTCGAGCCCCAGAACTTGTTTATTGTGGCGGACGGAATGGGCGGCCAGCAAGCCGGGGAACAGGCGAGCCTGATGGCCATCGAGCTCATCCCCCGCGCACTCGCGAAACGGCTCACGTCCGACCTTTCCGACCCGCCTCACGTGCGCGAGGCCATTCGCGAGGCGATTGCCGAGGTCAACCAGGAAATCCTGGGGTCCTCGGGCGCGGTGAGCCAGTACAACAACATGGGAACCACGGTGGTGCTCGCCCAGTTTTGCCAGGATCGGCTGTTCGTGGCCGGCATGGGAGACTCGCGGGCTTACCGCCTGCGCGAGGGCAAGCTCGAGCAGCTCACCAAGGATCACTCGATCGCCGATGCGCTCCGCGAGGCCGGCACGATCGGCCCGGACGAGGTCGCGAACCATCGTTACAAGCACGTACTTTATCTCTATCTGGGGTGCAAGGAAGCGCGGAGCGGCCCCGAAGAAATTCGTATGCTGGATGTGCGCCCGGGGGACCGGCTGCTCATGTCGAGCGACGGGTTAACGGGCTTCGTCCCCGACAAGGAGATCGCCCAGGTGCTCAGCTCCGTGCCCGATCCGCAGCAGGCCGCGGTGATCCTCAAGGACATGGCTCTGGCCAATGATTCGAAGGATAATATCACCTGCCTGGTCGTCGACGCGGTCGCGCAGCGGGACGCATCAACGACAGACGCGGCCTGACCGGGCCCGACCGGTGCGGGGAAGCGCACGAGGGTGAAGTTCGTGAGAGCCCAATGATCTCGCTGGCGGAATTCTGCGCGAACATTACCATCTCGGGGCTAATCCCTCCCGAGATCCTCGCGAAACGAGGCGCGACTCTGCGGGACGAGTCCCGGGGCGACGCCAGGGAATTTGCACGGCGGCTGATCCGCGAAGGATTGCTCACGTCGTACCAGGCGCGGAAGCTGCTGGATGGTGCGACGCGCGGCTTTTTCCTGGGGGGCTGCCGGCTGCTGCGCCCGCTGGGTGAAGGGGGCATGGGCAAGGTGTTTCTGGCCGAGACGCCGGACGGCCGCAAGGTCGCCGTCAAGGTGTTGCCGCCCCGGAAAATCCTCGAGGAAGCCAATGCCCTCGCCCGCTTTCAGCGCGAGATGGAGCTCTCCAGGCGCTGCGTGCACCCCAACCTGGCGCGCACGCTCTCGGTGGGAGCCGATGGCGAAATCCACTTCATGGTCATGGAGTACATCGCCGGCCGGAGCCTGTATGCCATGGTCCGCGACGAACGCCAGGGCCCCCTGCGCACCCCCGATGCCGCCCGCATCTTTCTCAAGCTCCTCGACGGCCTTGAGTCCGCGCACAAGGCGGGCCTCGTCCATCGCGACATCAAGCCCTCGAACATC
>DAIDHX010000271.1 GCA_027451885.1 Planctomycetales bacterium | reverse complement strand
GGAGACGGCGAGCGCGGCGATGACATCACGGCCAATATCAAAACGGTGCGGCAGATCCCGCTCGCGCTCAGGGACGCCCCGCCGGTGATCGAGATCCGGGGCGAGGTCTACATGACCACGGCCGAGCTGGCGCGGATCAATGTTCTGCGCAGAGACGCAGGCGAGCCCCCTTATGCGAATCCGCGGAACGTGACCGCGGGGTCGCTCAAGCTGCTCGATTCTCGCATCTGCGCCCAGCGCATGCTGCGGTTCACCGCGCACGGGCTGGGCGAGATGCAGGGCTTCGACGGCCGATCGTACCACGAACAAATGGCCAGGCTCGCGCGCATGGGCATTCCCACAAGCCCGCACACGGTGATCCTCGATTCGATTGAGGAGGTCATCGCCCACGCCGATCTCTGGGATACGAAGCGGCAAACGCTCGCGTTTCAAACCGACGGGCTCGTTGTAAAGGTCGACGATCTCCACCAGCGAGACCGGCTGGGAACGACCAGTAAAAGCCCGCGCTGGGTGATCGCGTTCAAGTATGAAGCCGAGCAGGCCGTATCGCGGATTCTGGGCGTGCAGGTGCAAGTAGGCAAGACCGGCAAGCTCACGCCGGTCGCCGATCTCGAGCCAGTGCCGCTCGCGGGCACCATCGTCAAACGCGCGACCTTGCACAACGCCGACGAGATCAGCCGCAAGGATCTGCGGATCGGCGATGCGGTCATCGTGCAGAAAGCAGGCGAGATCATTCCCCAGGTGGTGCGCTCGCTCGCCGAGGCACGCACCGGGGACGAGAAGCCGTTTCGTTTTCCAACGCGATGCCCGAGCTGCGGCGGACCGGTCGCACAGCTTCCTGACCTGGTCGACATCCACTGCCTCAACCCTCCGTCGCAATGCCCGGCTCAGCTCAAGGAATGGCTGCGCTGGTTCGCCCACCGCGATGCGATGGATATCGAGGGGCTGGGTGAAAAGGTCATCGAGCAGCTCGTCGATCGCGGCATCGTCGCCAGCTTGCCGGACCTTTACCGGCTCGATGTCAAAACGCTCGCTAGCCTGGAACGGATGGGAGAAAAGTCGGCGAGGAACCTGGTGACCGCGATCCAGGAGAGCAAGCATCGTACTCTCGACCGCCTGCTCACGGGGCTCACCATCCGGCACCTGGGAACGCGAATGGCGGAGCTGGTGGCCGAGCGCGCGGGGACGCTCGAGCGGCTGCGGAGCATGACCCGCGATGAGCTCGAATCGATTCCCGAAGTCGGCCCCGTCGTCGCTGAAAGCATCGTGAATTACCTGAGCGACAAAACCAACCGGGCGATGCTCGATGCGCTTCGCGAGGTGGGCGTCGCACCCGAGCCGTATCGGCCGCCAACAAGCGTGACGGGGCGAATGCCGCTCGCGGGCAAGACATTCGTGATCACGGGGACGCTGCCCAAACGGTCGCGTGCCGAGGCCGAGGAATGGATCAAGCTCCACGGCGGCAAGATCTCCGGCAGCGTCTCCAAGAAGACGGACTTTGTGCTCGCCGGCGAGGAGCCTGGCAGCAAGCTCGACAAGGCCCGGGAGCTGGGGGTGGCTGTCATCGACGAGGCCGAGCTCGAGCGCATGACAGCGTAGTCGCGTAAACCGAGGCGTGTTAGGCCGGCCATTCGCCGTCGAAGACCTCAGCCGCCGGCCCGGTCATGAAGACGGAGTCGTTGTCGTCGGGCCATTCGAGCAGGAGGTCGCCACCGGGCAGGTGCGCGAGCAGCACGCGTTCTGTTCGGCTCGTGAGCACGCCGGCCACGCACACAGCGCACGCTCCTGTACCGCATGCGAGCGTGACGCCTGAGCCGCGCTCCCAGGTGCGCATCCGGACCTCGCCGGGCGCGAGGACCTGCACGAAGTGCACGTTCACGCGGCGAGGGAACGCGGGATGATGCTCGATAAGCGGCCCCACCTGCTCGAGCGGCGCGGCCGCCACGTCAGCCACGTAGATCACCGCGTGCGGATTTCCCATCGAGACCGCGGTGACAGCGAATTGCTGGCCTCCCACCACGAGCGGCGCATCAAGCGGGGGTGCGCCGGAGAGCGCTGTGGGAATCTTCGCAGCGTCGAGGATCGGCGCGCCCATGTCGACCTTCACGCGGTCGACCTTGCCATCGGCAATCTCGAGCGCGAGCGTCAAAACTCCCCTGCCCGTCTCGATCGTGATGGGATTCTTGTGGGAGATGCCGTGGTCATGCACGAACTTCGCCACGCAGCGCACGCCGTTGCCGCACATTTCGCCTTCCGAGCCGTCGGCATTGAACATGCGCATGCGGGCGTCCGCGCGTTCCGAAGGCATGATCAGGATCAACCCATCGCCGCCGATGCCGAAATGCCGGTCGGCGACCTTGATCGCGAGGCGTGCGGGGTCCTCGCGCAAGGACTGGTCGAACAGGCTCACGTAGACATAGTCGTTGCCCAGGCCGTGCATCTTTGTGAAGCGCATGATTCGATCAGTGTCTCACGAGCGTAATGGGGTTCGCGCCAGGGCTCACAGGCTAGCGAATCCGCCAGCCGGCGAGCAAGCCATGCCCAAAGTCCCGCCCCCGATTGCCGCGCCCAGACCTATCCCTGGATTGCTCTCAGGTAGCGCTCCGCCGAGCGGCGAACGACCGCCTTGCCACCCGTGAACACGATTCCCTTGCCGCGAACAACGAAGGCTCCGTAGATCCGGTCGTACTCGAGCGGATCGAGGCAGGCCATGATATGGCGGATCGTGGGGGCATTGAGCGGGATGTAGTTGGGGTAGCTCCACATGAAGCTGACCTGCTTTGGGTCGAGGCCGATCTGCGGCTGGTCGCCGGCCATGAGCGCGCCTCGCCCCTCCGCGCCCGCGGGCCAGAGCAAGACCTGGTAGCCCTCGAAATGGCCGCCGGTGCGCACCAGCGGCAGGCTGCCCAGAAGCGTTTGTGATTCGCCTTTCCAGAAGCGAACGCAAGGGTCGGGCCGCATCACCCAGGGGCGCTCCGCCTCGTGAATGTGAATCGGCGCACCACCGAACGCGCGCGACCATTCGATCATCGCGGTGTAGTAATGCGGGTGCGAGATCGCAATCTCGGCGATGCCCCCCAGCTCCTTGATCCGCGAGATCGTCTGGTCGTCGATGAGCCCAACACAATCCCAGAGCAGGTTGCCCCGGGGCGTGCGGATCAGAAACGCGCGCTGGCCGATGCCAAACTTCGGCATCGTGTTGATCGAGTAAAGGTCATCTTCTTCTTTTGTGATCACGTTCTTATGGTTTGTGCGAAGCTGGTCGAGCGTGGTCCACTTCTGGCCGTCAGGGCCGACGTACTGGCGTTCGTCCTCGCAGATTGGGCAATGAGCCGGTGGCGTGGCGGATTCCGGGAACTGCGTGCCGCATGTGACGCAGAGATGGGCGGAGCCACCCTCCGCGGCATGCGCATTCGCCGCGAGCCCGGCGAGCGCAGCCGCCGCGATGGATCCCTCTCCCATGAAACGTCTCCGGGACGTGCCCTTGCGCATGTTCTGTGGCTCCCGTTGCTACGCCGTTCCGATCCGGACCCACCGCAATCAATATCTTGCCAAAATACTCTATCCGCGGCCTCTCGTCTCAGAAACGTGGCGGCACAAACGTATCAACGAACTTGCATGCTGCTCAAGGATGCACCTTCTCGCCCCGAGCGAGCATGGCGACGAACCCTTCGATTCGCTTCTGGCGCGTCTCGACCTTCTTCGCCGTCTGCACTCGCCAGAGCACGGCATACCTGTTCTTCGCATCCAGCGTCTGGAAGAAGGCCGCCGCCCTGGGATTTTTGGCGAGCGCGGCCTGCAGATCGTCCGGCACCGTCGCGCGGCTCTGCGGGTCGTAGGCCGCGTCCCAGCGCCCATCCTGTTTCGCGCGTTCGACCTCCGCGAGCCCGGCCGGCTGCATCGCACCCGCATCGATCAGCGCCAGCGCCTTCTCACGATTGATTTTGGACCACACGCTCTTCGCACCTCGCGGCGTGAACTTCTGGAGCCACGAAGCTTCGTCGCCGGCCTGTTTCTGGCCATCGATCCAGCCCCACGCAAGCGCCACGTCGATCGCCTCGGCGTATGTGATCGACGCCGTGCCCGACGCCTTCCTGGCGAGCCTGAGCCAGATGCCGCGTGAGGAGGCATGGTGTTCGGTAAGCCATTCGGAGAAGGCGCGCGGGCTGGCGAAAGT
>DAIDHX010000270.1 GCA_027451885.1 Planctomycetales bacterium | reverse complement strand
AGACCTCATGGAAGAAGCCCCCCAGGGCGAGCTCGCCCCGCGCGTGACCGGCTGGGACCCGGCCGGGCGGATCGCGCCCGGCGATCCGATCTGCTCGATCGTGATTCCCACTTACAACGGCAGGCCGCTACTCGAGCGTTGCCTGGCGGCGATCGAGCGCCATCGCCCGCGCGATCCGCGGATGCCGATCGAGGTCATCGTCGCCGACGACGCATCGACCGACGACACCCGCGCCTGGCTTGCCGCCGCCTATCCCCAGGTGCGGCTCGTCCCCCTGCCAGAAAACGGCGGATTCTGCGCAGCGGCCAATGCCGGCCTGGCCGCCGCACGCGCCCCGTTCGTTGAGCTCCTGAACAACGACGCCGAGCCCACCGCCGGCTGGATCGAAGCCGGGCTCGCCCCCTTTCACGACGCCACGGTCGGATCGGTCGCCCCCCTGGTGCTCGTGCTCGCCGACCCCGCGCGCGTCGATTCCGCCGGCGACTCCTATGCCTTCTTCGGCTGGCCCACCAAACGCGGCCACGGCGAGCCGGCTGAGCGCCACCAGAGCCGCGGCGATCGCGAAGTCTTCGGCGCCAGCGGCTCAAGCGCCTTTTACCGCGCGCTTGCCCTCAACAAGGTCGGCGGCTTCGATGCCCTCCTGGGCGCCTACTATGAAGACGTCGACTTGGCCTTTCGCCTCCGCTGGGCCGGCTTTCGATCCGTGCACACCCCTCGATCGGTCGTCCTGCACGAGGTCTCCGCAACCTACGATCACAGAAGCCCAAAGCTCGAACGCCGCATGAGCCGAAACGCCGAGCTCGTCTTCTGGTCCAACCTCCCCACACGCTGGCTCCTCACCGCGATCATCCCCCACGCCGTCTTCGTCTCCGCCCAGCTCGCCTGGCGGATCGTTCGCGGCCGCGGCCGCCCCTTCCTGGCCGGCAAGCTCGACGCCCTCAAGCTCGCAAACGCGATCCTCGCACGCCGCCGCACTCGCCTGACGCTCGCTCGGAGCGCGATCAAGCACCCGCGGTTCATGTTCTCCGCCGGCGGAATCCGCGACCTCCTGAATCACCTCTCCAGGCCCAGGCGCAAGGAAGGCGCGTAAGCCGCGATCCCGTTCTCAGACCCGGGTCATCTCGTCCAGGATCGTGCGCCGGCCGTGCGAGTCGTGGAAGGTGCCGTGCGTCTCCACCACATCGCTCTGATACGCCGAGTGCTGCGACTTGAGCAGCTCGTGCAGCTCTCGGAGCCGGAAGTGCGGCACCGTGGGGAACAGGTGATGCGGAATGTGCATGTCCTGCCCGTACACGAAAACCGCCCAGCGCGTGAAGGGATCGGTAAAGAAAACCCGAGAGTTCGTCAGCCGGCCGGCGTCCGCGTTCGAATGCTGGTAGACGTCGCGCAGGAACATGAAGAACATGAATGTCGACGACAGCGGCACAATCCAGAGCAACATCACATAGAGCGCGGATCGCCCCGCGGTCGCCCAGCGCAGCTCGGCGAGCACCAGCAAAAGCGCTGTGTAATAGACCAGCCGCAGAACACTCGTCAGCCGCACCGAGCAAGCCTGGCGAAACGGCGATTGGAATAATTTAGGCAGCGAAGAAATCAAGCAGTAGTACGAGGGGTGAGCAGCACCTTCCTCCCCCGCTTGTCAACGGGAGCACGGTGTTGAAATCTTTCCTCGGTGAGCATGCCTGCACGATAAGACACAATTTAGCTTCTACGCAAATGCTGAATGAGACTCACCGAGGAGTGAA
>DAIDHX010000269.1 GCA_027451885.1 Planctomycetales bacterium | reverse complement strand
CCCGCGCGGATCACCCGCAGCGGCGTTCATCTGATCTCCTCCGCTCTCGATGGCCAGGTCAACTGGCGCGCGGTGCTCGACCAGGCGCCCGGACCAATCGCGGCCGGACGCTCCGGCGTGGCGGTCATCCTGGGCAAGTCGCTCGCCTGGTTCGGCGAACAGCCCGCGGGGCAGAATCCCGACGGCACAATCGCACTTGCCTGACGCGCGCCAGTCGGCCCGCGATGGATGCCAGGTCAGGGCCGCGGGGCCGCAGCCGTAAGGTCCGCCGGCACGATCAAAACAAGCTGGCCGAGCAGCATGCTCGCCACGCGCCTTACCTCCGAGTCGGGATCGCCAAGCTGCTGGACAAGCGCCTTCGCCGTTTTTGACAGGGCCACGCGGTCAACCTCCGCAAGCGACTGAAGCGCGGCCATCCGTTGGGATTCGTCCAGTTCCGGGTCGCCAACCGTTTGACTGACGATCGCGATCGCCTGCGGGCTCTCCGGCCCCTCAAGCTCCACGATCGCTTCCGCCGCGCTGCTGCGTGACAGCCTGTCCCCTGCCGTCACAAAACCCCGCAGTACAGGGAGCGCTGCCCTGGCCTGCTCTCCGCCGATGAGCCGGATATACCCAATCAGCTCCGGCAGCTCGACCTGGTCGGCCCTGGCCATGCGTTCGATGATCGCCCGCGTTGCCCGCGCCAGCGTGGCGTTCCCCGCCTGTCGCAGCAGCGCCACGATCTGATAATGATCCACCGACGAATCAAGATCGACCAGAAGCGCAATCAGAGTTCGAACCGCCAGCTCGCTTCTGGCCCCTTGAACTAGAAGAATAGCCCGCGCCGCGGCAAACCGCACCCCAGAGTCGCTGTCGCTCGTCGCGGCTTCGAGCTCCTTGATCAACTCCTGCGTGCCGCGGCCCTGGTTCGTCAAAACATTGGCCGTGCCGATCCGAACCGAGACCGCGCGATCACGCAAAAGCTGCGCAAGCTGCGTGCGGCATTGCGCAATCTCCGCCTCTCGTGCGGGATCTTCGCTCGCAAGCTGGGGACCCAGCTTGAACCACGCCGACTGCATGACCTCGCCAAACGAGACCGCGGCCTCCTCCCGAATCTCATCCCGCGAGTCGGTCGACGCCGTCAACAGCGTTGGCAATACCCGGCTCATCGGCGCACCAAAATGGATCAGCGCCCGGCACGCGTTCAGCCTGACCTCGGGCTTTGGATCCGCAAGCGCGGCCAGCAGAATCGATTCCGCGTGGCGATTCGAGATCGAGAACAAATTGGTCGTGGCTCTGTCCCGCTCCTGTCTTACGTTCGAGTGCAGGCCAGTCTCGATCTGCTTCGCCTCACGCCACTCCATGGCGTAGGTCTCAACCTTAATGTACAGCGTGTAGCCCGCCACGAGAATCGCGACAAACAGCGTGGAGTAAAGCAGCGGACCGAATGGCTTTCGCCTGGGCGCAGGGTTGGACATGAACGTGTCTCCCGCACATCACGAGGAGATCTGACATGCGTCTTATCCTAACTCTCGAATTGCCCGAAAACAACGCACCCGTCTTGCTGCCTTGCGCGAGATCGGACCGCCTTGCCGAAAAGTACCGAAGCCGCTAAAATCCTGCATACGTGCAAGGTGGCGCAGGGTGTGCAAGACTCAACCGCACGCGCCAACATCGCCCGTTGCATTTTCGTAGTGAATACAGCCGAGTGTGATCACGCCGGCGGATGGCTCTCGGGTGACGTCGCAGTCGCCGTTGCGAACGACGTCAACAAGGGAATGGAACCGCATCGCGGCTCGGAGGAACCGATGCTCGACTCCGGATCTTCACCCCTCCTCTCGCCCGACGCGAGGATGAGTCTCCACGCCTGTGGCGAGGAAGAAGCGCATCGTTTCAAGTGGATCGAGAGCGAAAAGGCCGGGCGCGACCTGGGCGAGATCGCCATTCGCGCCTGGATCGGTCAGCACTGGCATGGCTTTTTAAGACACCGATGGCTCGAGCATCTCCAGGGCCGCACCTACTGGATCGAGCTCGACCATGGCGACTTTGGCCTGCTCCGCACTTCCTTCCGGAATTCCCCTCTCATCGAC
>DAIDHX010000268.1 GCA_027451885.1 Planctomycetales bacterium | reverse complement strand
GAACACCTTCCGCTACGCACCTGTGACGGGCCGAATCGCAAGCGCTGTTCTTGAGGAAGACGAGCTGGCAAGCGCCCGCGATGCCGAGAAAACAGATCGAGCCATGGCAGGCGAAAGGCTGGGCCTCGGCCTCAAGAACGCGAACCTGCCCAGTGAAGACATGGCCAAGGCGCTGGCCGAGCCGCGATCGGCCACGGCAGAAATCGCGCCTGGACAGGCCGTCACGGGCGGGGCGCCTGGACTGGCCGCCATGATGGACGGGAGGGGAGTCGCGGGCGGTATGGGCGGTGGACAGATGATGGATCGACGAAACGCTCGTGGTGAAAGCCAGATAGCTCAAGCAGCGCCCGCACGCCGATTTGGCAAGCGCATGGCCGCCGCCGACAAGGCGGAGCCGCGCATGTCTCGCACCGAGGTCGCGTACTGGAACCCGAGCCTCGTCACCAACGCCAACGGCAAGGCCACATTGACGATCCCCGCGCCTTCCTCGCTTGCGACCTATCGCCTGCTCGCGCGTGGGATCACCGCGCGGGACACGGCGGCCGGCCAGAACGAGCGTTCCATCCAGGTACGCAAGGCGTTCTTTGTCGATCTGGTTGCTCCCTCGGTGCTCAATCAAGGCGATCGACCGCGGTTCCTGGCGCGTGTGCATCATGATGGCAAGGGCAAGGCAGAGCTCAGGCTACGGGTCCGCTCTGGAGGGCGAGAGCAGGTTTATCCACGTCTTGTTGAGCTTGGCGAAGGCTCGACCGCCGAGATCGTATTTGACGCATTCGAGGCTGCCCAGGCCGCGCCCCTGGAGCTTGTGCTCGAGGGCAAACTCGGCGACCTGGCCGATTCGGTTCAATCGCGCATCGAGGTCCGGCCGTGGGGTGTCAGGCGTGAGGTCATCGCGGCGGGTTCGAGCAAGGGGGACTCAAGCGTCTCGCTCGAGCTCCCCGCGGGCCGCACGTATGCAAACCCTGCCCTGCGCATCGCGATCTCGCCCAGCCGGGCGAGCCTGATCGCGGACCTTGCCCTGAGCGCGGGAGGGTACGGGCTCGAGCCCGGCATGGATGGGCCTTGCTGGGTCATCCCGGCATCGAATCTGGACCGGGCCTCGAACCTGCTCGCGGCCGCGAAGGCGCTTGAATACCTGCGCGGCCTGAAGGGGGGACTCGACGCCCAGGCCGCCCAGCTCGCCGCCGCGATCGGAATGATCGAGACCAGCCTGGTCACTTCCCAGAACGAGGATGGCGGTTGGTCGTGGGTCATTCCAGGACCGCAGCCGCTTCTTCGCACGACGCCCGCGCCCCAGGCCAGCGACCGCCGCACCTCGGCCCTGGCCTTCCAGGCGCTTGCCGCGACCGCTTCGCTCGGGATGCTCAGTGATCCCCGCGTTCTCGAGAAGGCACGGGGGTATCTGCAGGCGGAATATGGCCGGCTTGGCCCAAACGATCACGAATCGCGTGCCCTGGTGCTGCAAGCGCTTGCCGCCCGCCGCGGCGTGAGCTTTGAGGAAGTCAACCGAATCAATCGAGCCCGCGCGAGCCTCTCGAGTGCGGGCCTGGCGCGGCTCGCGCTTCTGTTCTCAGCGCTCGAGCGTTCCGAGGCCGCGGTCGAGGTGACAGGCTTGTTGCTCGGTCGCGCCCGCCACGAGAAGACTTTGCCCGGTCAGCCCGCGCGGATCTACTGGGAAGGCACTTCCGGAGTTGCGGACAGCATCGAGGCCACAGCGATTGCCACGCTCGCGCTTGCCCAGGCTCGGCCAACAGCGCCTGAGCTCGAGCCGGCCGCGGAATGGCTCGCGGCCCATCGCGGCTACCGACCCGGGCGCAGGCCTAGCCGCGGCGTGGTCGTGGCCGCGCTTGCCGCCTATCACACCCTGGCACGCGAGGCGATGGCGCGGTACCGCCTCACCGTCGCGGTGAACGACCGGCAATTGAAAACACTCGAGGCCACTGGCCCGAGCACGCGTTTCGATCTCGAAGCCCCCGCCACGCTGGTGCGACTCGATCGCCCGACCAGCGTGAAATTCGCCCTCGAAGGCCGCGGCCGTTACGACTACACCGTCACGCTGTCGGCGTTCACGGGCGACCTTGCGCCCGACCAGAAGCGTGAGGGGCACGCCGCCGTGATCGAGCGCCGCATCCAGACTCCCGCTGCGCGCGAGCTCGACGGCCACAAGCTCGAGCCCGGCTTCGGCACGGTGGTCGACGCCAGGCCGTTCGATAATCTCGCAACGCAGGTCGCGGCCGGAAGCTCGATCCGCGTGCGTCTCGACGCATCATGGCTGCGCTCACCCGAGCGAAGGACACCCGCGGATGATACGCTCGTCGTGGTCGACTACCTGCCCGCGGGCGCAGTGCTGGTTCCCGGCTCGGTCCAGTCCGATGCCGATGCATTCACCTTCGACCGCGGCATGATCTCGTTTGTCTACGGGCCCGGGCGTAGCCCAGGTGCGATCCAGTACGACTACACAGGAATCGCGCCGGGGGTTTATCGCGTGCCCCCCGCGCGGGCCGTCTTCGCCAGCGAACCCGAGCCAGGCCACCTGGGCGCAACTGGCGCGCTCAAGATCCGCGCCCGCGGCGAGGGCGGTGGCGATCCCTACAAGCCCACGCCCGACGAGCTCTTCGCCCGCGGCCAGATTCATTTCAAGGCTGGGCGCTTTCAGCACGCCGCAGCCGCGCTCGAGCCGCTCGTCGAGGAATACACACTGCGCGATGAGCCGCTCAAGGACGTGGCGCGGATGCTGCTACTCGCCAATCTTGAGCTCAAGCGCGCCCGCGAGATCGTGCGCTCATTCGAGCTCGTCAAGGACCGTGCACCCGACGTCGTGCTTAACTACTCGCAGCTTGGCGAGATCGCCACGGCATACCAGGATCTCAACGAGTACGAGCGGGCGCTTCTGGTCTGGCGTGGAATGATCGAGGCGAGCTTCCTCGAGGACGCCCGTGTCGGTGAGCTTTTGCGTTCACGGGGGCAGACTCTCGAATCGATTCGCTACCTGATCGACGCCTGGAGGTCGTATCCTGACTTCCCGGCAATCGAGAGCGATTACCTGGGTCTCGCCCAGGTCGTTGTTGAAACAGCCGGGCGCTCCACGAGCGACGTCGCACTTCGGCGCGAGCTAGCCGCCGCCCACGCCTCGCGCGCGGGCTTGCTGGCCGCGGCTGCGGGCATGCTCCAGAGCTTCCTGGCCCAGGCCCCGCGCAACCCCATTGCCGATGAAGCCGCGCTCGCACTTCTGGGCGTGGTTTCAGACCTCGGGCAAAATGACGCGCTGCTCCAGCTTTCGGACCGCTTCGCGCGTTCCTATGCCAGGAGCAACTACCTCGACAGTTTCCGCTACACCGGCGCACTCGCCGCGTTTCGGCTGGGTCGTTCCGACCAGGCCATCGCGCGTGCGGGGACGATCGCAACTGCCATGTACAGGGTCGGCGGCGTCGACCAGCCCAGCCCCAACAAATGGCAAGCCCTCTACATTCTGGGCCAGATCCACGACGCCAGGCGAGAATTCGCAAAGGCCCTGGGCTATTACCGCCAGGTCGCGGACCGATTCACCGACGCGGCCACCGCCGTCGATGCGCTCTCGCGCAAGGAACTCTCCGCGCCCGAGATCACGGTGATCGCGCCAGGAGCACAGCCCGCGCGCGCTCCAGGTGGAGTCAAAATCCACTATCGCAACATCGGCCACGCACAGGCGAGAACCTATCCTGTCGACCTGTTGCAGCTTTACCTCACCCGGCAGGATCTCTCCGACGTCGCCCGTGTGGATCTTTCCGGCATCGCACCTCTCGCTCAGGCGGAGATCGACCTGGGCACTCCCAGCCACGAGGAGCAGTCGCGCACACTCCCCTTCACCATTCCCCATGAGGGCGCCTACCTTGTGCTGATTCGCGGCGCGGAGCTGGATGCCTCCGGCGT
Organism: Planctomycetales bacterium; assembly: GCA_027451885.1. GTDB lineage: Bacteria > Planctomycetota > Planctomycetia > Isosphaerales > Isosphaeraceae > JAKBAP01. The sequence continues at coordinate 1,419 of DAIDHX010000268.1, read as the reverse complement.
GGTGCTGGTCTCACCGCTCGAGCTGGAGGTCGTCGAGGAGCCGGGAGCGGGACGTGCACGATTGATCGTGCGCAATGCCGCGACCAGGGCGCCCGAGCCCGGTGTGCTCGTCAAGGTCAAGGGATCCCAGAACGCGGAGTTTATCACCGGCAATACCGACCTCCGCGGCGTGTTCCTGGCGGAGGGCCTGCAGGGAACGGTCACCGCCGTCGCACGCAAGGACAAGGCCCTGTACGCGCTCTACCGCGGCAAGATCTTCGTCGGCCCCCAGGCCCAGAGCCAGGAACGGGACCGCAAGGGGTCCGCGGATAAGCCCGGACTCCCGCCCTCCGCGAGGCAGTCGCTCGACGACACATTGCGAATGCAAAACTCAATGAACTCAGGAATCCAGATGCGCAGACTCCAGGAGCGCTACAAGCAACCACTCCAGGGCGGCAAGGGAGCTGCGGCAGGCTCATTCAAGTAATCCCTTCCGCGTTTCCAGACCACCGTCCGCTTGCGACCGCGCACGGGCAATGCTAAACCTTTGTTGGACTCACCAACCTGGTACGACGAGGAGAGCATGACCATGGCGTTTCGCGCAGCGGTAGGATTGCTGGTGTTGGCGGCTGCTGTATCTTCAAGCGCAGGGGAGCGAGTGGCGAAGCTCGTCGCCCCTGCCTCGGCGGCGGCGAAGAAGTCAGATCGCGTGTTCGAGCTTCGCACTTACCACGTGAACCCTGGCAAGCTCCATGATCTTAACACACGCTTCCGCGATCATACGTGCAAGCTTCTTGAGAAGCATGGCGCGGAGCTCATCGGATTCTGGACGCCGCTCGACGACAAGGACGGCAAGGGCTCGAAGCTGATTTACCTGGTCGCATTCCCGAGCCGGGAGGCCGCTCAAAAGACGTGGAAAGCCTTCGGTGCCGATCCCGAATGGCGCAAGGTCTATGAGGAAAGCCACAAAAACGGCGTGCTCGTGGGCAAGGTTGATTCGGTATTCATGGCGCCCACGGATTACAGCGCTCTCAAGTGAGCCTCGCCTGCGCCGCTTACCCGACGCGGGATAACCACGCCTGGCCGCGAAGAGTGTGACGGCACCCTTCTCCTCACACGCGTGGTGTTACACTCACATGCACAGGTATCCCTGAGGCATCGTTCTCCCCACGCGGGAAGAGCGATGCCTCGCCGCATGCCTTGCACACAGGTCCGACGCGCATCGAGCGTGGGGGAACACCTGGCCGACGGTTCCAGAACCGCCCGGGGAACCGAGCCCTGCTCACGACCGGCCGAGGGTCACATCAACCGCGCCGATGAGGCTTTCTCCCAGGCCCTTTTGGCGAATCATCTCAAGATCACTGCGGCAGGCGAAGAGCGCCTCGACAACTCGGGGATCCCACTGCACCCCCTTGCCCTCCTCGAAGATGCGATCGATCT
>DAIDHX010000267.1 GCA_027451885.1 Planctomycetales bacterium | reverse complement strand
ACCTCGCGGAGGGTGACGCCGGCGACCTCGAAGATCTCCGGCAGCCGGAAGCCGCCGCCAATCTCGACCAACTGGCTGCGCGACACGATGACCTCGCGATTCTGGGCGAGTGCGCGGAGGGCGATGATGGTTGCGCCTGCGTTGTTATTGACGGCGGTTGCGGCCTCCGCGCCTGTGAGGGTGCACAGGAGCCGGCTGAGGCCCGCGGTGCGTTTGCCCCGGCCGCCGGTCACGAGATCGATCTCGAGACTCGAATAGCCCGCCGCGACCCGCTGCGCCCGCTCGGCCGCCGCTTCCGCCAGCGGAGCGCGCCCCAGCCCGGTATGGAGCAAGACCCCGGTGGCGTTGATCACGGGACGCACGCTGGGGCGGTCGGATTCGAGCCGCGCGGCCGCCCGCGCTGCGATCGTGCCCGTGTCGAAGTCAGCGCCGGCCCCTGCCTTGATCTCGCGCCTGAGCTCGTCCAGCACGAGCCGCACCGCTTCGCGCACAGCGCGTCTGCCGCGCGCGGCCTGGGGCATGGCCAGGATCGGCTCGGCCAGCACCCGGTCAACCGACGGTGGTCTCGACTCGCTCCCGTTCCGCAACACTCTGCCTCCCGCTCGCTCAAACGAGCCCAATCCACCATGAACGGTAACCGAACCCGCACCCCATGCAAAGCGTAACACACAGCCGCTCTCGCGTTTGGCTCCTTCCCTTCACTGGATTCCATCGGCCCGGGTTGCCATCATGGGCGTTGCCGGCGGTCGGTCCAGTTCGGGAGGCAAGGCATGGTGATGGGACGCGAGTGGTGGTCGCGCGTGGGGATACGGCGGAAGGCGGTTCTTGGCCTGGTCCTGATTCCGACCGTGTTCTGCCTCATCGTGGCCGGCTTCTTCGTGCACGAATACCTGCTCGCGATGTCCTCGAGCTGGTTCCGGCTCCGGGTGCTCGAGGCCGGTGAAGTGCTCTATGTCGCGCTGGTTGCGAGCACCGCCGCGATCGCCGTGCCCGCGGCCGCCCTGCTCTGGCACGGGCGTCAAAAGCGCGCGACGATCCACCGCTCGGGCAAATGGCTCTTGCTCGCGTTCTCGCTGGGGCTGGGGATCGCGGCCGCGGAGGTGGTCTGCGCGGTCAAACTGAGGCAAGCAAACGCCACGGCCGTGCTTCCGACCGGCGGGCTGGAAAGCGACCTCGCGGCCGGCAAATCCTGGCGCTTTCGGCCCCCCGCGCCCTTGCCCGATCCCCCACACGCATTCGCGGACGCTGATGACAGGAATACCATCGATATCGTCGTCGTCGGCGAATCGAGCGCGGAGGGGGTGCCGTTCGCAAAGTGGCTCTCCATCGGCAAGATCGTGGCCTGGGGCCTGAACCAGGTCATCCCCGGCCGACCCGCCGTCGTGCGTGGAATCGCCGAGTCCGGCAACACCCTCGAGCGGCAGCACGAACGCCTGCTCTCCATCACACGCAAGCCCGAACTGTTCATCATCTACTGCGGTCATAACGAGTTCACCTCGCGGCTCTGGTGGAGCCGCAACCTGCAATACTATGCCAGCGACGCCAGGCCCACCGAGGCTGAGCGATTGGTCGATCGAATCGAGAGATCTTCATTTGTACTGAGGCTGATTCAGGAGTCGGTGAACGCTTGCCGCATCGCCATCCCGCCCCAGGGTAATCAGCGCGGGGTGGTGGACGTGCCGCTCTACACCCGCCTCGAATACGACACCCTGCTCGCGGACTTCAAGCGGCGGCTCGATTTCCTGGTGGACTACGCGCGCTCGGTGGGGGCGATTCCCGTGCTGGTCGCGCCCCCCGGCAATGACGCCGGCTTCGAGCCCAACCGCTCGTTCCTGCCCGCCGGCATGCCGCGGGCCGACCGCGACCGCTTCGCCGATCAGGTGCGCGAAGCCGCCCGGCTCGACGCCCGCGACCCCGACCTGGCCTCACGCATCGCGCGCTATCGCGCTCTCGTACTGGAACAACCCACCTTCGCCGAAACGCACTTCCGGCTGGCGCGGCTGCTCGAGCAGGCGGGCGCGGCCGAGGAAGCCTACCGCGAATACGTCCTGGCGCGCGACCTGGACGGCTATCCCATGCGCATGCTCACCCCCTTTCAGGACGCGTATCGTGAGACCGCCAAACGCGCTGGCTGCTTATTGATCGACGGGCAAAAGCTCTTTCATGCGATTGGCCACCGCGGCCAGCTCGACAACCTGCTCTTCCAGGATGCGATGCATCCCTCGCTCATTGGCCACGTCGCCCTGGCGCAGGCGGTGCTCGACGGCCTCAAGCACTCGGGGGCGTTCGCCTGGCCCGCGGATCGCCCTGCGCCCGCGGTTGAGCCTCAAGCCTGCCTCGATCATTTCGGATTCAAGCCCAGCGACTGGAGCGCCATCTGCGAGTGGACCGCCGGCTTCTATAACCTGGTGGCGATGCTCCGCCATGACCCTGCCGAACGCGAGGCGAAGGAGCAGAAATACCGGCACGCCCAGCAACAGCTCGACCTGGGCGCGCGTGCGGAGCTTCTGGAAATCGAAAACCTGGGCGTGCCCGCGGGCGTGCTCCTGCGCGGGCGGAACTGAGAATAGCCCCCGCGGCGCGGCAGCACGAGCGCAGTTCTGTTATTATCAAGATAGTTATGTATGAGAGTGTGTGCGCGCTTTTAACGTATGGGCGAGCTGGCCGAGCCAGTCCTGGGCGGGGAAGCCGTAGGGGCGGAATTTTTCGAGCCGGTTCTGTTCCTCGCTGGCGAAGTAGGCCCTGTGGGGGCCGAGCTTCGAGGCCTGGGGCGATTCGAGCAGGTGGCCGCTGTCGTTCGGGCTCATCTGGAAGAGCACGCGCATTTCGAATTCGCGCAGCGACTGGTGGGTGAAGTGCTTGTTGAGGTTGTTGACGGTGTCGCACCAGATCACGAGATGGACGCCGAACACCGGTCCTTCGCGGAGGATGAAATCGAGCTGGTCGACGGGGTTGGCGGAATCATCCTTGCGTGAGAAGCTGAAGTCGTCCTCCCTGCGTCTGAGGTCGCGGAACCGGCCGAGGTCGTGGAGGAAGAGGAAGAGCTCGGGTCCGTCGGTCTTGGTTTCCTGCCTGCGTGCGACTTCGGCCGCGGCGGTGCTGAGGATCGACTCGACTTCGCGCCAGTCGCCCAGCTTGACGTCGTGGGGCACGGCGGCCGCGGCCCTTGCCAGCGAGCCGGCGAGGGGGTGATCCTCGGGCGTGCCGTCCAGGATGAGGAACCGCGCCCCTGCGCGGGCGGTGTCGGAGTCCGCGGGTGCGAACTGGGCGGCGAGGCTGAGGAAAACGGCCGCGGCGACGCCGAGCGCGGATTCGTCGTTCTGGCCGACGATCAGCAGATGGTTGCCCCCCTGGCGGCGGAAGAGCGCGGAGGTTGGCTCCTTGATCGAGATCGCCTCTCCCACCCACGCCTGGGCCGAGCGGGGATTCTCGGGCCACGCGCTGGCGGCGAGCCGCTCCGCGAGCGGCCTTGAGCGCGGCAACAGCGCGGGCGCGTCTCCCTCGAAGACGATCGGCACCCGCCCGAGCTTCGGCCTTTGCTCGTGCGCCATGGCGCTCAGCGTTCTCAGGCAGCTCTCCCGCTTCTCGTCCGACAGCCAGACCACCTGGAAGAACGCGTTCCCCTCGGGTGCGCCGTTGGCGTCGTTGTAGATCGCCTCGCCCGGGCGCGAGAGCATCTTGGGCGCAGTGTTGTTCTCACTCATAATCAGGTGAGCGTCTGTTTCCGAGCACTGAAGCGCGATCCGCACCGCCATCTGGCCGATCGTGCTCCGCGCCAGCGACATCGCCCCCGCCAGGCTCTGCGAGCCCAGGAGCACGTGAATGCCAAACGCTCGGCCCTGGCGCACGAGCCGGTCGAGCCAGAGCGCTGCCTCGTGCGCGAGCTTGTCTTCCTCGATGAAGAATTCCTGGAACTCATCGACGATGAGCATGATCCTGGGCAAGGGGGGCGTACCCGGGACCTCGCGATAACCGGCGACATCCTGCACGCCCGCGTCGCGGAAGCGTTCCGCGCGGAGCCGCAGCTCGGCGTCGAGCCGCTCGAGCACGCTGACGCCGAATTCGCGCTCGCTCTCGATCGCCACCACGCTGGCGTGCGGCAGGCCGAGCTCGGCGTAGACCTTGAACTCGACCCCTTTCTTGAAGTCGATCAGGTAGAGATCCATTTCGTCGGGGCTGTAATGGAGCGCGAGGTTTGTGATCAGCGCATGCATCAAGGTTGACTTGCCCGAGCCGGTGCGGCCCGCGAGCAGCACGTGCTGCGAAGTGCCATGCCCAAGCTGGAAAAGCTGGCGCTTGGTGGCCCCTGCCTTGCCGATGGCGACCTCGATCCCGGATCGGCTATCGCTCGACCACCAGCGGTCGGGCGCGGGCTCGATGAACTCGAACGGCACCTCGACCCGTTTGGCGTCCTTGGCGGCCTTGCCGACTTTTTGGATCTCCCGGGTGGCGAAGTCGGGCCGCGGCGGCTCGTCGACGGCGAGCGGATAGGGTGCGAAATCCGGGTCGTCCCACGCGAGCCGTCCGAGCGCCTGGTCCCAGTTCAGATGGGCGCAGTACGGGCGCAGTTCCTCGAGCCGGAAGCCGCTCGGCAAGGGTCGTGACGCATCCACGGCCGCGAGCACCAGCACGCCGCACGGCGGACCGCCCGCCGCGATCGCCGCCAGCCGGGCCGCCGCCTTGTCGTCGAACTTGGCCGGAAAATCGGCCACGACCGCAATGCGATAGGGCTCTGCCACCTCGCCCGCGACAGCGTTGTATTCCTCGAGCGTGGCGTACTCATTGCGCAGATATTTCTGGGCGACCATCTCCATGTGCGCGGCCAGGTCGGCGAGCCGGTCCTCGATCTGCTTGGGCTCGGTCCAGGCCTGGTTGGTCACGAGCGCTGGGTCGTAATCGGCCAGGTGCATGAAGCCGCCGAAGCTGCGGCCGATGCCCACGGGATCGATGATCGTGAATCGCGCCTGCCCCGGCGGCAGGCTGGTGAGCACGCGCATCATCGACGCCTGGAGCGCCGCGATCGCCGCGGCCCGGCCTTCCTGGGGGGCTTCAATGAGCAGGTTTGTCGCCGCGGGAAACGCGCGGAGCGCGGGCGTGCGCAGCACCGCCGGCACGTCCCGCATGAGCCTGGCGTCGGGCGAGACCCCGTTCGGAATCCGCGCCAGGTCGAGCGTGATCGTGCCGAACCGGAGCGCGGGGGGCAACGTCTTCGGCAGCACCCGCGCCGGCCAGCTCGGATCGTCCCAGTCGGGCGCGGCGTCATGAAGCGCCGCCGCGATCGCCGCGAACTCACCCTCGGCCTGCTTCATCCCCCCACGCCAGTCGGCGTCAAGCGCAATCCACGCCCGCTCGTGATCCTCCAGGATCTGTGCCTTGAGCGTGCGATACGCCTCGTCGATCTGAGGAATCGAGGTCTCACGCAGGGCCTTGAGCTCAGCCGTTTTCCGGTCGTGCAGCTCGAGCGCTTGACGCATCGCCTGTTGCTGGTTGGTTTGCACCTCGACCATGCGCTCGGCGTAGACCTCGTTGATCCTGCGGAGCTTCTCGTCACGCACGGATTCGGCCCGGGCGATCGTGAGCTTGTATTCCTTTTGAGCGTTCTGGAGGTCGGTCTCACGCTTCTCCGCGAGGCTGTGTTTCGCTTCCTTGTATCGCGTTTCGATCAAGCCGCGGGCGTGGGCCGCGAGCGCATCGGCGTCCGCCAGCGATTGCGTCAGCGGGCCGTAAAGCCGCCCAAGCTGGGTCTTCGAGAGCTTGACGAGCCAGGTGCGGGCCAGGTACCCGATCACGCCGCCGGCCACGATCGCGGCGACCAGGCCGACCATGCCGCCGTCGAAATAGAGCGCGAAGCCAGCGAACGGCAGCGCGATCAGGATGTAAACCCACGACTCGCGCCCCCCCTTGAGCGACTGGGGAATGATCAGGCGCTCGAGCAGGCGCAGCGGCGTCTCCATGCGTGAGAGCCGGGTGAAGAGCTCCTCGCTCAGATCGGGATAGCGGTCGTAGGTTTCTGGCACGGGCGCGGGGAGTTCGGGAGCCAGGCCGAACTTGCGATACTCGTGGGCGACGAGCTGGAGCCGCTCGCGGATCTGGTTGGCGTATTCCGCGCTGTCGTCCAGCGGTTTGAGCTTCTGAGCCCGGTCGCGGCCCGCGTGCTTGAGCGCGGAGTCGTGGCTTGACTGGGCCTTGTTCCTGGCCGTTGCGTGGTCTGATTTGGCGGTGTCGCGAATGCTGTCGAAATGGGCCGAGAGCGTGCGGCTCGAGTTGGCGAACTCGGCCTTGGCGTCCTTTTCTCCCTTGATCGCGGCATCGACGATCGCCCGCCTGCGCTTTTCGTCTGCGTCCTTTGCCTCGCGCTCGAGCTGGTCGAGCTCGCCGAGCTTGCGGGTGCGGTCGCGTTTGTAGTCGGCGTCGGCGGTTGAATCGCGTGCGGTGCGCTCGGCTTCGAGCGCGGTCTCACGGCGCGCGCGGTCGGCGATCTGGGCCAGGACCAACCTGAGCGCAGCGCGTTGGCGTTCGAGGACGCTGGGCGTGGTCTCGTGATGGTTGGCCCCCGCGCCTGCCTGCGCTGGGGTTGCCGCGTGAGGTTCGATGACGGTGCTCAAAAGCGCTCGCTCCGATCGG